>CAXTCD010000068.1:0-23805 GCA_964242145.1 uncultured Rhizobacter sp. | reverse complement strand
CTTGTTGTGTCATTTGCTTGCGCTCTTTGATTCGGTTTTGTTAGCCGCTCTAAGCCCTCTGACTTCTGAAATCTGACATCGAGCATCGATGGTGATGCCACGGTGCCAGCGTCGGCGTCCTAGATCAACCTGCATCAGGTTGGGGGTCGAACGATTGGCCGATTACCTTGCCTTGTTGGCAGCGCTCGTGTCGATTTGGCCTTCACACGGTGGTCACCCTGACCCAGTCTGCCCGCCCATCGGCAGCGTTTGCACTCAGGCTGGGCTGAGGGTCATGCAGATGTCCCGAACCACGCCGCGCAGCCAGCGGTGCGCCGGGTCAGCGTCCAGGCGCGGATGCCAGATTAGCGACACCGCGAATTCCTCCGTCGGCATTGGCAATGGGAAGTGCCACATGCCCGTGCGCAAACCCTCGGTGTGCCGCTCGGGCACGCTGGCAATCAGGTCGGACACACGCGCCAACGCCAGTGCCGTCGAAAAGCTGCTGACGATGGCTGAGACCTGTCGTTCCAGGCCGAACGACATCAAGGCGTTATCAATCACCCCTTTGTCGAGGCCTCGGCGCGAAACGCTGATGTGCTTGCCGCTGGCATAGCGGGCTGGAGTGACTTCTCCCTCGGCCAGCGCATGCCCTGGCCGAACGGCGCCGATGAACCGGTCTCGAAACAAGGCCTGCACCTTGAGCTCCGGGCTGGTGGCGGTGCCCACGACGCCCACTTCGATGTCGACGATGCCATCGCGCAGCAGCGTGCTGTTCTTGTCGGGCTTGTCCATGAAGCGCAGCCGCGCTCCCGGCGCCTCTGCGGTCATGCGAGCCATCAGCGCCGGACCGAAGGTTTCTGCAAACCCTTCACGCGTGCGCAGCGTGAAGGTGCGTTGCAACCGATCGAGCGCAAGTGTGCTGGCGGGCCGAAGCACCGCTGCTGCGTCTTGCACGAGCTGGCTGACTTGGGTGCGCAGTTCGAGAGCGCGCGGCGTAGGAACGAGGGCCCGCCCGGCCCGCACCAGCAATGGGTCGCCGGTGGCTTCGCGCAGCCGGGCCAAGGCCCGGCTCATGGCCGACGGGCTCAGCCGCAAGCGCAAGGCAGCGCGCGCAACGCTGCCTTCGGCGAGCAGCGCGTCCAGGGTCAGCAGCAGGTTCAGATCGGGTGTCGACATCAATCGACCATAACAACACAGGCCCGTGGTGTGGCGTTTCGTGCAGGAATAAAGTGCAGGCCACGCGCTTCCGCGATGGCCGGGCCTTGGCTACGCTGCATCCACTCGATTCGGGTGCCGCCAGAACACGCCGCTAGAGGCCACATGAGGGGAGAGCCATGATGAAGCCGCTCGCGATAACGCGACCGATGCCCGACGCTGAGATCATGGCGCCAAGCCAGCCAGTGAGCCTGGGGCCGCTTGCGAGCCTTTCGCTGTCCATGCTGATGCCTTCGCTGGGCATCAGCGTGGCTCAGGTCGCATTGCCAAATCTCGCGCAGGCCTTTGATGCGTCATTTCAAGCCGTGCAGTGGATCGTGCTGGCCTACCTCCTGGCCATCACGGCGCTGATCGTCAGTGTCGGGCGGCTGGGCGACCTGATTGGCCGCCGACGCCTGCTGCTGATCGGCATTTCCGTGTTCACCGTGGCTTCGTTCGCCTGCGGTGCCGCGCCGACGCTCGGCGTGCTGATTGCCGCGCGGGCGGTGCAAGGCCTCGGCGCGGCCATGATGATGGCGCTGACCTTGGCGCTGGTGGGCGCGACGATGCCAAAGAACAGGACCGGCCAGGCGATGGGATGGCTTGGAACCATGTCGGCGATCGGCACGGCACTCGGCCCCTCGCTGGGAGGTTTTCTGATCGCCGGCCTGGGCTGGCGGGCGATCTTCTTCGTTAATCTGCCGCTGGGATTGTTGAGCTTGCTGTTTGCGAGGCGCTTTCTGCCGGTGGACGGGCCGAGCGTAATGAAGTTGCACGGTGTCGATAAGGCGCCCGGCGCTCGTTCCGGCCTGGACCCGCTGGGTTCGCTGCTGCTGGCACTGACGCTGGCGGCTTATGCGCTGGCAATGACGATCCATGGCCATTTCGGTGTGCTGCACGCGGCCTTGCTGGGTGTGGCGGGTGTTGGCGCCGGGCTGTTCCTGTGGGTTGAATCCCGTGTCGCGTCGCCGTTGGTCCGGTTGTCGATGCTGCGTGACCCGTTGCTGAGCGCGGGCCTGGCAATGAGCGCGCTGGTCTCGACGGTCATGATGGCCACGTTGGTATTGGGCCCGTTCTATCTTTCGCGTGCACTCGGGCTGAATGCCGCGAGCGTCGGCATCGCACTGTCGGTGGGGCCGATGTTTTCGGCGCTGACGGGCGTGCTGGCCGGCCGGCTGGTGGACCGCCTCGGCCCCGCCCGTGTGACCACCGTGGGCCTTTGTGCCATGGTGCTCGGCTGCTTGGTGTTGTGTCTGGTGCCGATGCTCATGCCGATGGCCGCGCCGAGCCTTCAGGGCTACGTCGGCCCGATCGTTGTGCTGACCGTTGGCTATGCGCTGTTCCAGACGGCCAACAACACCTCGGCCATGGCCGAAGTTCGAGGAGACCAGCGCGGCGTGGTTTCGGGGCTGCTCCAGTTGTCGCGCCATCTCGGGCTGATCACGGGCAGCTCGGTGATGGGCGCCGTCTTTGCATTCGCTTCGGCGGCAAGCGACATCACGGCCGCCACGCCGGGCGCCGTGAATTCAGGCATGCAGGCCACGTTCGCGGTTGCGGCCGTGCTGATCGCGCTGGCGCTCGCGATCGCACGGGGAACATCCCGCCACCGCCGATCGCTCGACGCTGCATAACATCACATCAGCGCATGTTGGTGAACCGACCCAGCACCCGGCGGGGTGCTTGGGTTCGGTGGAGATTTCGGCGGTTTTTCTGCGCGCTGAAGATCAGGTCACTGAAGGCCCGGCCCGGCATAACGGACGGCGGCGGCCAGCCTCTTTCGCAATTCCAAGTCGGCAGCTGCGTGCTCCGGCTGGAACTTGGCCCAGTGTTCGGTCATGCTGACCACCCCCGCCCATTGGTCAACCCCGGATTCATTGATCAGCGACAAGGCCGTGGCGCGCCATTTCGCATTGATCTGGGCTGGACGCTTCTCGAGTTCGTCGATCAGCAGCAGGGTCGTCATGCGCATGCCGTTCGACACCATGGTGCTCCAAAGCTTGCTGGAGGTGTCTTTCAACGCTTGTGGCACCGGGACGCCTTTCGTCGACAGCGATTCGCCCCAAAGGTTGTATCCGCCAAGCACGTTGCGCCCGTAACCCACGAAGTAAGAATAGTTGGTCAACTCGTGCAGCCGGTCGTTCGGGATGCGTTTGACACCGGTCGGGCTTTTCGCGTCGGCGGTCGTTGCCGCCTCGGGCAGGAAGCTGGCAGCCAACAAGCGCATGTGGGTCATAAAAGCCGCATGGTTGAACAGTCGGCCGTCATCGAGCGCCCCCACCATGTATTCGCCCACCTTGGTCGAAAAGCTGGGCTCCATCCGCGCAAAGCTCGGTTCCATCGTGAAGCCCATCCACATCCACGATTTCTGGATGTCCTGACGCTCCAGCGAAGGGTCGCGGTTCGTGTCGATGCTGTCGACGACGAAGGCGGGCAGTCCGAGGGCGGTGGCCACATCGCCCAGCGTTCCGTTGGGCCCCAAACCATCGACCTTCAATGACACCCGACCGAAGACAGAGCCCATCAGCCAGAAGTCGCTCGGCAGGAACGAGCGGTTGTTCCACTTTTCTTTTGCCACCGCGTTGAAAGCGGGGTTCTCGTCCAGGTATGAAAACGCCAGTGGGCCGTCAACGAACTCATGGCGCCGTCCCAACGCATCCATCCGCAACAGATGCTGCCCGATAAGCGTTGTGCGGAATTTGACCTTGAGCGTGTAGCGGGCCGTGCTGCAACGACTGACATCAGACGCCTTGCAGGGGCCGAGCGGCGTGGCCAGTTTCAGCATCGAATCGACCGCTGCATACATGGTCCAGAAGTTCTCACTCGACGGGTTGGCAAGGTACTTGGACTGCAAGGCTTCCCATTCGGCCTTGCGCTCAGGCAACGGAACGAATGCGACATCGGCGATCCAATCGTTGAACGTGCCCTCCGCCTTTGCATCATGGAACTTGTCGGCCGACCAGCGTGGAAAATCGATGCCCACCGGCAGATCGCGCAGCTGGATCAGCGATGGGTTGGCGCCGCCGTGGTTCGTGCCCTTCGCGATGTCGAGCATTTCGTCGCGCGCCTTCTGCGCCTGTGCGACGCTGGCGATGCGCGTAGTGCCGGTCAACGTCGGCAAGAGCTTGGCGACGTTTTGCGCGAAGGCGATGTCGCGTTTTACCGCTGCGAGGTTCCAGCCGTCGTTCAGGTTAGGCAGCAACACCGCCCCACCGGGCTGGAACGGGCGGAAGCTGCGCGCGTTCTGCGTCGGCAAGCCTTGGCTTTGGCGCAGGTCCTTGACGGCCTGCGCCAGAGCCGCAGCCTCGGCGGCCGTGGCACCGTCGTTGGTGGCGCGGCGCAGGATGTCGGCTTCCGTGGTTCCAATGCGTGCGAGGTCGAAGAAGTTCGGGCCGTGACATCCGGAGCACGCACCCTTGGGATGCTTGCTGAGCGTGTCGTCGCGCCAAAGTTTCAAGGCCAGCTGGTTCGCAGTGGCCGCGCTCAACGTGCCTCCGTTGGAGCCTGGCGATGACGCCGGTTGAGAGGCCGGCGTTGGATTTGGCGTTGGCGCTGGTGCAGGTTTTGGTGCTGGTGCTGGTGCTGGTGTGGGTGCTGGTGTGGGTGCTGGTGTGGGTGCTGGTGTGGTTGCTGGTGTGGTTGCTGGTGTGGTTGCTGGTGTGGGCTTTGGCTTTGGCTTTGGCTTTAGTCTCTGCGCCGATTCCGTCGGTACCGAGGCTGACAAGCCTGCCTCCAAAAGGGCCGGCGAGGCCGCGTCCTGTTCATTTTGCCCCCCCCCGCAGGCCAGAAGCGTTGCCATGCTGGCGGGGAGAAGCCATCTTGAAAGGCGTCTTGCGTCAAGCAAAGTATGGGTCATTCTTTTCTCCATGATCTGTTGATGTCGATGCGACTTGCGTGCTGCATCACAGCAGATTCCATGCCTTTGGAAGTTGCCACATTTTTGTTCGTCGCGATCGTTCGGCATAAAACAACCAGGTCTTCGCTGCGCAAGCCATATTGCCTGGGAGCTGACTTGTGCATTGCGTATAGGAATTTGGTTAGCACGCGTAGATGCCTATGCTTACCTTTTCCAACAGCGCGACATTCTGGGCATCGGACACAAGTCTGAAATCACAAAAGGTTCATACGTCGAACGAATGAACGAACTTGAAAAAAGAGGCCGCATGCGGCCGCAAGCCCTTGCCTGGCGCCGCGTTGCGAGTCATTCGGAAGATGTCGGCGATGTGCGCTGGCTGAGACAGGTCCATGGTTTGCATGACGCAGCCCACCATTTTTCAAGGAACCTTTATGTACCGAATGCTTCGCATGGTCTTGGCCGTGCCCATCTTCAGCAGCTGTATGGGATTCGCCTTCGCGGCCAATTTCTACGTGAGTGGAACCGGGAGCGATAACAATTCCGGTAGCTCGGCGACGCAGGCATGGCGCACGCCCGCCCATGCTGCAGCGATCGTCAATCCGGGCGATACCGTGTGGTTCATGACCGGCACCTACGCGCCGTTCAAGCTGACGCGCTCGGGTACGGGCAGCGCACCCATCGTGTGGAAAGCAAGCAGCGGGTCCACTGCGGAAATCATTTCTGCGACCTGGGCTGCGATCGAAGTCCGTGCGTCTTATCAAGTCATTGACGGCCTGACACTGACCGGCAACAACGACCATGTGACCCTCGCGCAGGCCGAGGCCGACTATGAAAAGGATGCGCCCGACCCGGCCTTCAATGGCAACGGCATCACGCTGGACAACCGCAACCGGGCCGACAAGTACCACCACCTCACCGTGCGCAACTGCACCGTGCGCAAGTTCGGAGGCGGCGGCATCGTGTCGATCGAAGCCGACTACAACGTGATGGAGGCGAATCGCATCTACGAGAACGCGTGGTACTCCCGCTACGGCGCTTCGGGCGCAACGATCTTTCCGCATAACTCGGACAGCCGCAGCGGCTACCGCAACGTCATCCGAGGCAACAAGCTGTGGAACAACCGCGGCCTGGTGCGCTGGAAGGCCATCAAGAACTACAGCGACGGGAACGGTTTCATCCTCGACATCACCGCCGATGACTACAGCGGCCGAACGCTGGTGATCGACAACGTTGCGGTGAACAATGGCGGCTCGGGCTTGCATGCGTACAAGGCCCGGCGTGCCGACTTTTTCAACAACACCGCCTACATGAACGGCGACAAGGTCGGCTATGCGGACATCTACGCGAGCTACAGCGTCGACGTCCGCATCATGAACAACGTCGTTTACTCGCGGGATGGCGGCAAGGCCAATACCAATTCATCCAACTCCAACGTTGTTTACGACTACAACGTGTACTTCAAGGGCACGCGGGCGGTCACGGGTCCGCATGACGTGGTGGCCGATCCGCTGTTCATCCGTCCTGGACGGGATCTCGGCAGCGCCGACTTCCACTTGAAGAAGGAAAGCCCGGCGATCGACACCGGGATCCGCGTCGACGGCACCAGTTCCACACGCGACATCGCAGGTGTGATCCGTCCCCAAGGCATCGGCGTTGACCGCGGCGCCTACGAGTACGTGCCGCCGACGTCCACAGCGTCGCCAGCCCCACCGCCCGTCACTGCGCCTGTCTTGCCGACCGGCTGGTCGCAGGCCGCCATGCCGGGCTCGCGCATCGATTCCGTCGTTGAAAACAACGGCACCTGGATGTTGCGGGGGCGCTCCGGCGATGTGTGGGGAACCCAGGACAGCATCATCGGCACTTGGCGCGAGGTCAAAGGAGACTTCAGCCTGTCCGCACGGCTTGTCAGCATGTCGTCTGAGGCAGAGTGGGCCAAGGCCGGCGTCGCGTTGCGCGAATCCGCCTCTGCCACCGCCCGTCAGGCCGCCACCACGGTCACGCGGCAGAACGGCATTGCGTTCCTGCACCGTGCCCAAACAGGCGGATCGACGACCTACACGGCCGGCGGCAAGGGAAAGGCGCCTTATTGGGTCCGGCTCCAACGGGCAGGCAATGTCTTGAGCGCCTGGCAATCCGCCGATGGCAAGGCGTGGACCTTGATCCGCCGCCAACAGACCGCGCTGTCTTCGGTGGTTCAGGTCGGCCTGATTTCCGCCACCGGTGGGCAGCCTTCCGAGGCGGCTGCCGATGCCACATTCACTAACGTCACGCTTGACCTGAAACCCGTTGCACAAGGAGACTCGAAATGAATCGCTATCAATGCCTGATCGTGTGGGCCTCAATGACCCTCGCGGCCTGCGGCGGGTCCGGGACTGACGATGCCCTGCCTGCCGTCGGCGTTCCTGCCTCCGGTGAAACGGCATCGGGGCCCGCGCTGAGCCGATCGCTGCCCGGGGCCGACGTGAGTGTCACGCCGTATGGCAACGTGACAGCGTCGGGGCCGTCGCGGGTCGAGATCACGCTGGCGTCGCCCGCCGATGCCATCGAGATGGTGGAGGTGACGGCCTTGGTGGGCGATGCTCACGATCAGGCCGAGTCCATTCCGCTTCAGGCGCTCACCGCCAAGACGTGGTCGCTTCAATGGCCCGCCAACAGCACCAGCCAGAATTTGCTGCTGCGCCTGCGGTTCGCCGACGAAAGCGTCGTGGAAACTGCGGTAGGGGACTTTGTCATGCCGGTACGTTGAGCCGCCATCAACGACCGTGACTTGGAACCCGCTGAGCACGCGTGAGCGGCCCAGCAGTCAAATTCGCCTGCGGCATGACTGCGCCGCAGGCGCGCAAGCGCGATCGTTGAAGATGTTGGGCATTGCTGTTCAAGGGTGCGTGACGGCTAACGTGCGACAGCCGAAGGCAGGCAGGATTCGGGCGCGGGCTCGGTCCGGCCTCGCTTCGATTCTCGGCTGAGCCTTTTGAAGCTTTTTTTGTTCGCCGCTCTCCGTCTTGGACTGCTGGCTCAGCCGATGAGCCACCGAGCATGTGGAAAATGCCAGGAAGATCGGCCGCAGGGCTACAGCAGCCCCTTCTGCGATGCGAGCGCGACGGCCTGGGTTCGCGAAGCCGCACCCATCTTTCGCAGAATGCACGAAACATAGTGGCGGATCGTGAGCCGCGAGAGTCCCAGCGATCGACCGATGGTCTCGTTCGAGAGGCCCTTGGCCACCAGCTTGAGAACCTGCATCTCACGCGCTGTCAGCGCCTCATCTGCCGCACCGCGCCGCGCACGGGGTCGATCGACATCGACGCCGAGCGCGCCGACCGTGAGCTTCAGCGAACGGTTCGACGCCTGCAGCTTGTCATTCAGCGTCCGCAGTTCCGCAGCACGGCGTTCATTCTCTGCAGCTTCGTGGCGGGTCTGTTCCAGCTGTAAACGAACGGCAACGGCATGCATCCGACGCTGTGCGTCGCTGTGCTGCAGTTGCTTGTCCATCTGCAGCAGCTCTTGGTAGGTGGCGACCAATGGCGAGGCCCGCTCATCGTCGTCTGCCAGTTCAAGCATCGCCTCCACAACATCGCGCTCTTCCCTCTGATTGCCGGCCTGGATGGACAAGGCGCGCGCCACCTGCAGATGCTCGGACGCGGCCGAGCGATCGCCGGTGCGGGCCAGTGCGATACCCAGCTTTCGATGCAACTGGCCTTCGTCTCGCGCCAGTGAACGGCTGGCCGCCAGCGCCAATGCTTCCTTCAATAGCGCCGCGGCCGCAGCGGCGTCACCAGCGTCAAGCAGGCACTCGGCGAGGTTGCCGAGAATCATCGGCTCCCGCTGCAGCAGTTCGGCATTGCGGGCCAGTTGCAGCGCTTCCTGGTGGGCGTGCATCGACTCGTCCAGACGGCCGATGGCACGCAAGGCGTTGGCGCGGTTATTCAGCGCTGTCGCGCGGAAATCGTCGCTGAGCGGCGCAGTGGCCAGCACCTGCGTATAGGCATGAATGGCAAAGTCATGGCTGCCCAGGTCTTGGTGCAGGTTGCCGATGTTGATGAGTGCCGCAGCGTTGGCATCTGCGTTGCGGTCCTGCTGGGACAGCGTCAAAACCTCTTCCAGCGTCTTCAAGGACCCCTCCAGATCGCCGAGGCCATGAAAGGTGGCTGCAAGTCCATTCAGGCAGCTGGATTCGATATCCCGGTCGCCAGCCTGGCGTGCCAGATTCAGGGCGTCATCGAAATGGCGGGCGGCCAGCAAATGGCCTCCCATGACATACCAACCCACCCCGGCGTGCCGCAGCGCCAGCGCGTGTTCTCGATGCAGTGCGGTGCCCTCCAGCGCCGCAGCGACCCTTTGCGCCATCTCGACGGCGGCCGCGGGGTCGTCCTTAAGCCGCGCACGGATAGCGTCGCAATCAAGCACCGCCTGGCGTTGCAGGCGATCGAGTGACGCGACTGACGCCTTGGTGGATTTGCGTTTGGCAGAAGAGGGGGACACTGCTTATTCAATCCAGGTTGTCACGGCATTGGCAGGCACGACGCACCGTCAAAGAATGCACCTTGAGTGCCGTCGCTTGAGGCGGCGCCCTGCAGCGCGACGGAAAGGAACCCGCACAGCGGACTTCGCCGGCAAACTGATCTTCAGGCTGTTGCGCTGCCTTGTTGACCAGCACGTGGATGCTTCTCAGGACGCGTGGTCGTGAAGAAGTCGTTGAGCTTCTTGAGCCGGGCCAAGCTCTCGTTGAAAGCGGCGAGGCCCCGGTCCATCGGAACACTCAAGCACAGTAGCATGCATGCAAAAGGCGAACCAGCCTGCGAATGACATTTTCCGTAGCCGCTCAAAGAAGCGCGGCGCAGCATCCATTCATGTGGAACTTGGCGCCGTCAGTCATTGCAATTCGCAAGCCCACGGTCTCGTGCCAATGCGACAAAGCGGGCCTTCCAAGCGTGCGACTCAAAGCGCGCATCGCAGCCTTGGGTGATCTCAAGAAACCGAGGAGGCCGATCGAGGTGCATCAGGCGGCGTACACAACGCCGTTTCTCTGAGAGCCAATCGATCACAGCAATACGGGTCTGCTTGTCACTCGGCCAATGTGCATTCGTGGCCGTCGTGCGGTGCGCGTGTGGCCGGCGGCGGGTGATTGATGGCGGAATAAGCCACTGTGTCAAAAAGGCTCGCCATTCAACAACGCTGACAGTGCCCCGCTTGGCGAGCTGCGCGCCCTGGGGCTCGTGTCACAGCAACGTCGGCGAGGGGCGCCGAGGTGCTGTGATATTTGAAACGTCGTTTCGAAATCGACTCAAGCGACAGCTTCAACAAAACGGGCCGGTGTGCCGCCACGCGGTTTGTCGTTCGCGTCAGAGCCATCTCGCAGGTCACCCTTGGGTGTCAACGCCAGCCAGCCTTTTCGAAGTGCGAGTTCGATCGCCGGGCCGGTTTCTTCCAGGGGCAAGCCTTGAACTTCCAGGGCCAGGAGCATGTCGCCCAAGCTGGCCGTTGGATGATTCAGATAAGCCAAGGCGCGGAGGATGCGAGCACGCAAAAGCGAGGCTGCTGCGGGCTGATGGATGGTTGTGAACATGGACAGCTCCTTGGTCATGATTTTCCGCGGGTGCGGTTGTTGTTCACATGATCTGTCCGATGGCAAGCGTCCGCTATCAGGCCCTACGCTAAGACGAAGACAGTTTTTTCCGACAGCTTCTTGATTCGACGGCTGTTTTAAGCGCGAGAAGAGCCAGCGATTCCGCCTTTTGAGTTATTTCTTACCTCAGTTGCACTCGAAAGCATCGGTTATGAGGGGCTAACGCTTATCGATGCGATCTCGGCCTTATCTCGGATCGAACACAGCACGCAGCTGCTGATATATGTTGTTGAGCTGCCACATCGCTTGCTAATCGTTGCTCAAACAACAAGGCCTTACCGGTCAGTGGACTCCCAACTACTCTGTCAGAAGGTCAGGCGTCCTCGGTGACGAAGTTCGGATACGTGGAATCACGTAGTGCGACCGGGTGGTTGCAAAGACCCTTTGGCATGCGGGGCCGATGCTGCGGCCGATGGGTGGAATTCGATCTATGGCATTTGTTGTGATTCATTTTTCGCAGATGCCCCCGATCGGAAATGCAGACGTCATGGGCTGCCGCGTTGAGAGTAGAACTTGCGCTCAGGGGGGTCATCTTTTTTATGAACTTATCGCAATACTTAAAAAGTATTCGAGGCTTTTTCCATTCAAACGCTCGCGATCAGGATCACCCTGACCTGCTCTCCAGCGCGCTGGCGGCGGCTCAGCGCAGCGATCGGCGCTTCTCGTTGGTGATGGCCGATATCGATCGATTCAAACTCATCAACGATGAATTGGGGCATGCCGCGGGCGTCGTCACGCTGCGGGCCGTTGCACAAAGCCTGCGCGCATCCTTGCGTGCCAATGACCAGGCTTGCGCAGCATCAACGCCACCGCGTTAGTTCCATTTGCACTACGCCATCCGCTGCTGGCTTGAATTAGGTGGATTTGAGCGCTGACCGCGTTGATCGGCTGGACTGCACTTGCGGCCACTTCAAGCCGGAGTCCACTGCCGAAACAGTGCGGCCTGGCCTTGTGGCACGCCCGCGTCATCGATCAAATTCCAGACGGTGACGTTCTCGATCCAGAAGCGGCGACCGGATCGAGCGACCCGAAGGCCGCGATAGCCGGTCGCGAAGCCGTGGGTTCGTACGACATCGAACAACTCGGCGCGGTGCGCGTGGTTGCCGCCGTCGGCCGATTGCCGTGAGCGCAGCGTGATCAACGTGGCCCAGTCATATTCAAAGCAGCGCTGCGCAGCCCGGTTGCCGTAGATGAACACCGGGTCGGCTTCGGTGTTGTGGGCCAGCAGGCACAGGGGTGCTTCTTCATAGAGCCAGGCGGCGCTGGCGTGGGCTTGTTCTTCGGGCTCCAGCATCGGCCTGCCGACTACGCGCGCGTGGCTCGTGATCAATAAATGAAAGAAGCGGGGGTCGTGAGACAGAGGTTCGGGTGTCATGGGGGGCGGTGGAAGCTGAAGGCATTGACCCGTGTTGCAGTCGATGGTCTCTGGATGATGCCGCCATCATCGGGGCCGAGAGGCTCAATCGAGCAGGTGGCCGAAGGCTGCGATGAAGTCGGCGGTGAAGCGTTGTGAGCCGGTCAAGGTCAAGGTCACGGTGTGCCATGAACCGCTTTCCATCTGAACCTGCAGGTCATGATCCCAGTCCAGACCTTCGTCCAGCGCGCCGTGGCTGTGCGGAAACTGCCGCCATGCCCAGCCCAATACCTGCTGAACTTCGGCCATCACCTCGTCGTGCTTTGCGGCTGCGGTGGAGGCGATGGCTTCCAGCGTGCTGACGCCATCGCCGCTGTCGCTGAGATCAAAGGTCAGGTAGTGCATGGCGAAGCGCGAGATGGAAGGACGGCCATCGAGGCGACGGCTTTCGGGTGAGGACCCCACTATTTTCCATCGGGCGTGAGTCCGCCATGCTGCGCACCTGGAGCTTGTCTGACTGTGTCAGAAGAGGTTTCACCGGCTTTGCTTTCTCGACCGCGTCGATGGGTGGGCGCAGACCGTGGCTCAGGCCAACACACCGGCATGAATCCCTGCATGGTCGATCAACTCGTTATCGCATTCGCCTTGCGAAGGCGCACGATACATGCAGCCTATAAAATACATGTCTGCATCACATGAGTTGGCGCATGGCATCGTCGGATCAATGGAGCCGGCCCACGGTTCTCGATCCAGATACGTGGGCGATGACCATCGCGGCGCATTGGCTTTCATTGAACCGTCGAGTCTCACGCAATGTGCTCACAGCACAAGCGTCATCAGGCGCGGCAGCCGACTGAAGAAGTCGTTCGACTCGCAGTTTCGGATTTTGTTGGAAGCGCGGGCGCGGTGGATGTGGAGAGACTTTGGAGCGGGTCTCTTCTCGCGATCAGCCCCTGGGGCCGCTGGCTTCATCGTCAGCTGGTACAAGAAATTGATCAACCAACGATAGGGCCAACGATAGGGCCAACGATAGGGCCAACGTTAGAGACAACGATTGAGCGAATGATTGAACCCATCACCCAACAAGCCCATGGAACTCGACGCCGTTGACCTGAAAATCCTGGCCGAGCTGCAGGCCGATGCGAGCCTGTCTAACGTCGATCTGGCGCGCCGGGTTCACCTGTCGCCTTCGCCGTGCCTCGCCAGGGTCAAGGCGATGGAGACCAGTGGCTTGATTCGCCAGTATGTGGCCTTGCTCGATGCAAAGCAGCTGGGCCTGCACCTCAACGTTTTCATCTCGATCAGCCTGAAGCAGCAGACGCGTGCGGCGCTGAAAGCTTTCGAGGACGAAATCTGCATGCACGACCAGGTGATGGAGTGTTACCTGATGACCGGTGACGCGGACTACCTGTTGCGCGTCGCGGTGCCGGACATGGCGGCGCTTGAGCGCTTCATCATCGAGCGGCTGTCGCCGATGCCGCAGGTCGAGAAGATCCGGTCGAGCTTTGCGCTGAAGCAGGTGCGCTACAAGACCGCGCTGCCCTTGCAAGGCGCCTGAGTTTGCAACAGCTCAGTGCCCACTTGACAGTCGACCCCTCACAGATACCTGTTCCGTCGCGCTCAAGCGCTTATGCGGTCTTCAAGGCAAGCTCAGCAGCCGCGCGATCAGTTCGCCGGTGCTGGCGGCCTTGAACTTCAGCATCAGGCGGGCGCGGTGGGCTTCGACGGTTCGCGGGCTCATTTGCAAGGCGCGGGCGATCTCTTTGCTGCCTTTGCCGGCGATCAGGAAGGGAGCGATCTCGCGCTCGCGCGGGGTCAGGCCGGCGCTGACCGGCCGCGCGGCCGACAGGTCTTCGAACACCCAGACCGAGGCTGCGAACGGGGCCATGCGGTCGATTGCGCGACCCGAAACGTGGCACCAGAACAGCCGGCCATCGGCCTTGCGCATGATGCGGTCGTCGGCATAGACGCCGCTGTCGCTCATCGCGATGAAGGCCCGTTCACCGATGTGCTGATATTCCGCATGCGAGGGATACAGGATTTCCAGCGGCTGGCCGATCAGTGCTTGCGGCGCATGGCCGAACATCGTGGCGAAGGCCTGATTGCAGGTCTGCACCACGCGCTGCCGTGACACCAACAAGCCCACCGGTGCCAGATCGAAGGCGAGCTGCAGGTCGTCAGAAGGCGAAGCCATGGCGGGTGAGTGGGCCGATGAACGAACCTGGGCGCCTTAAAGGGCGGCAGCGCTTGGACAGCGGCCGATAGAAAGGCGATTCTCCGAAGGAGAGCGCAACCTGCCAACGTGAAAAGCCGATCGGCGCGGCGCTGATGACAGTGTCTGTTTTGCCGGCCAACCGCCGCGTGAAAACCCTAGCGTAATCGGGCGACTGGTGCGCGAGACCGGCGGGCTTCAACATGTCCGGCATCGACACAGTAAGGAGCGATGCCGTGAGCGTTTCAATCGTGGGCTGGGCCCATTTGCCGTTTGGCCGCCTGGATGGCCTGTCTCTGGAAGACCTGATTGTTCGCGCCGGGCGCGAGGCGATGCTGCATGCTGGAATCGAGGCAGAAAAAGTCGATGGCATCTGGCTGGGCAACCTGAATGGAGGATTCACGCCAGACATCTTCGCATCGTCTTTGGCGTTGCAAGCCGACGACGGCCTGCGCTGGAAGCCAGCGGTGCGGCTGGAGAATGCCTGCGCTTCGGGCTCGGCCGCGGTGTATGGCGCTTGCGATGCGATCGAGGCCGGCCGTGCCCGCATCGCGTTGGTGATCGGTGCCGAGAAAATGACGGCCGTGACCGGCGCCGATGTCACCCGCATCCTGGGCCAATGCGCCTATTCGGGCGAAGCGGGCACGCCGCCGGGTGGCTTTCCCGGCATCTTCGGTGAGATCGCCCAACGCTATTTCGCAGCCTACGGCGACCATTCGGCCACGCTGGCGCGCATCGCGGCAAAGAACCACGCCAACGGGGTAGCGAACCCATGGGCCCACATGCGGCGCGACCTCGGCTTCGAGTTTTGCAATACCGTCAGCGAGCGCAACCCGCTGATTGCCGCACCATTGCGCAAGACCGACTGCTCGCTGGTGTCGGATGGCGCCGCGGCGCTGGTGATCGTCGACGATGGCTTGCGATCGCAGTTTCCACGGGCGGTGTCGGTGCGCGCGCGTGCTCAGGTCAATGACCTGCTGCCGCTGGCACGGCGTGACACAGTCCGGTTCGAAGGGCCGCGCCGGGCCTGGCAGCAGGCGCTGGAGCGGGCCACTTGCAAGATCAACGATCTGTCGCTCGCGGAGGTGCATGACTGCTTCACGATCGCCGAACTGTTGAGCTATGAGGCGATGGGGCTGGCACCCGCCGGCCAGGGCTACCGGCTCCTGGAGGAAGGCGTGGTGATGCGCAACGGGCGCTTGCCGGTCAATGCCTCGGGCGGCCTGAAGGCCAAGGGCCACCCGATTGGCGCCACCGGCGTGTCGATGCATGCGGTGTCGGCCATGCAGCTGTGCGGTGAAGCGGGTGACATGCAGGTAGCAGGCGCTGCGCTTGCCGGCGTGTTCAACATGGGCGGCGCGGCGGTGGCAAGCTACGTCAGCATTCTCGAGCGGACACGATGAACATCGCTCGTCGGCTGCGCCGCAGTGGCGGGACTTGGCGACCGGCCTGGTGCGTCAGGCGCTGCGCATGAACGACAGGCCCTCGACGCAATGCACTGCGGTGCTCGCCACATGGTGTCATCGCGCCCGGCCAGCCGTCGCCGGCCGGCTCGGCGCGAGAGGCCATGGAGATCAGCGTGTCATTGCGTGTGGCTGCTGTCGAGCAGCAGGTTCGCATCTTCGAGCGGCACCGCGGCGCTAATGGTCGCGAACTCTTCCTTGATGGTGTCGAGCTCGCGCTTTGGGAAGTACTTGCCGGCGTTGAACACCCCGGCAATCTTCGACAGGTTGGCCACATCCAGCAGCGGGTTCGCCTCCAGCAGCACGAGGTCGGCATTCTTGCGGGCTTCCACCGTGCCCATCGTGGCCTCCTGATTCAGGAAGCGCGCGCCATTGAGCGTGGTGGCCTGCAGCACTTCGAGCGGCGTGAAGCCGACGTTGGCCAACTCACGAAACTCCTGGTGCAGCGAGAAGCCAGGAATGATCCAGATGCCGCCGATGTCGGTGCCGGTCAGCAGCTTCGACGCCACGCCGTGCTTGCGCAGCAGCCTCAGCATGCTGGCGAAGGAAGCGTTGTAGGCACGGAAGGTGGCGAGTGCGCTGCCGGGCTGCAAGGCGCTGTATTGCCGGGCCAGCTGGTTCCACAGCACGCGGGTCGGTGCCGCGACGTACTTCAGGTTCGGGTCGTTGATGAACGCCGGGCTGTCGCTTTGCAGCATCGTGCGCATGCGGATCAGCGTCGGCACCTGCCAGGCGCCCTTGTCGACCAGCGCTTGTGTGACTGTGTCACAGGTTGCGGCATCCTGGTTGTCGATGATGCGTTGCACGTAAGGCGCATTACCCACGCTGTAGAGGTAGGGGTTCAGCACATAGGTCGGCGGGAACGGAACGGGCGGGGTCGAACCTTTTCCAGCCAGCAGCGCCGTGCGGATGTCGGCCTGGTCTTTCGCACAGTCAAGCTGAATGGACCAGATGCCGCCCAGGTGCTCGATCGCCTTGAAGCCGCCATTCACCGAATCGACGGCGCTCAGGCCGGGCGACAAATGGCCCGCCACATCCAGGCCCTGCGCCTTGGCCTCGGACAGTAGCGCCCGCAAAGCCTCGGGGCCGGCATTGATCACCTTGACGAACTGGCCTTTCATTGCCTTGGTTTTCTTCACGGCCGCCGATCCATCGGCCGCGCTGAGCGCATCTGCCACCGGAACCCCTGGCATTTGCAGGATCTTCGGCGCATCGAGCGTGCCGTCCAGGCGCGCCAGGTTGATCTTCGATGACGCCGACAGCAATTGCGGCGTGCCGGCCATTTCGCGCACACCAGTCACGCCATTGGCGAGCAGCAAGGGCCAATAAGGCGTTGGGCCGAATGCGGACGGAACGGCATGCGTGTGCATGTCGAGGTAGCCGGGCACAACGAACTTGCCGCTGCCGTCGATTTCGGTGGCGCCGCCGCTGACTTGCACCGAGCGGCTGGCGAGGATCTGCTGGATCACTCCGTTATCGATCACCAGTGCCCGGCCCGGCGTGAGGCTGCCGGTGCGGGTGTCGACCACGGTGACATTGCGCAAGACGGTGCCGCTGGTGGTAATAGCAACCGGGGCGGCCGTCTCGACGGGATTCGACGGCGTGGATTCGCTCAGGTTTCCGCATGCCACAGTGACAACGCTGGCGATGGTGGCCGCGGTAAATGCATGTATCGAACGGCGCATGGGTTCTGACTCCTGGCTGGATTGAGAGGGTGAGCGAAAGCCCGGCCGCAGCCACCCACAGCGACCTTTGGCTTTCAATGCCGGGCACATCGCAACGTGTGCCCGTGCAGGCTTATAGCATCGGCTTGTTGAGCGGCCTTGGCTGCGGCGCCGCAACGAAGCCGGCCTGCGCGTTCGATGCCGTTCCTGACGCTCTGGCGCGCAGGCCGCTCTCAGGGCTTCGGGGCCTCATTGCAGGCAAACACATCGAAGCGGCTGTCCTCCGCGCCTTGCCGCGTTGCGACGATCGGCCGCTGCTGCGCGGTCAGCCACGGTGTGGCTGCAGGCCACCAACGCGTGTTACGGGCCGCGGCCTCGGGCCTTGTCGGCTCGACGCTTTCGCCCGGGCGCGGCGTCAGCACGGGCAAGCCGACACACCCGGCTGCCGCCAGAACGCGTTCGACCGGCTCGGTCCAGGAATGCGGCGCCAGCTTGAACAAACCCCAGTGCACCGGGATCAGCACCTTCGCCCTCACTTGCTGCGCTGCGCTCACCGCCTGCTCCGGGCCCATGTGCCAATCGGGCCAGGCGGCGTCGTATTGACCGGACTCGATCAGTGCGACATCGAACGGCCCCAGCCGTTGCCCGACATCCGCCAAGGCCGGAAGGTAGCCGGTGTCGCCGGAGTAATAGGCCCGATGCGTGTGACCGATCAGTGCGAAGCCTGACCACAGCTTGCGATCGGCATCGGGCCGGATGCGGCCGGTCGCATGGCGGGCTGGCGTCAACGTGATCTGCAGCGCACCGACCTGCGTGCTCTGCCACCAGTCGAGTTCGGTGATGCGGGCTTCCGGAATGCCCCAGTAAGCCAGGTCCGCGCCGATGCCCAGCGGCACGACGAAGATCGCCTTGCTGCCTTTCAGCGCAATGACTGTGTCACGGTCGAGGTGGTCGTAGTGATCGTGGGAGATCACGACCACATCGATCGGCGGCAACTGCTTCAGCGCGATCGGCGGCTCATAGAAACGCACCGGCCCGATGAAAGGCACCGGCGATGGCCGCTCGCTCCAGATCGGGTCGGTCAACACCCGGCTGCCATCGATCTCGATCAAGCTCGATGAGTGACCGAACCAGGTCACGCGCAGGCCGCTGGGTGCCGGCGCCTGCAACTGGCTGCCATCGCTGCGCAGCACAGCCACCGGCGCATCGGGCACATCGCCCGGCACCGTGTCGAGGCTGCGGCGCAGCGCGCCCCAGATGTCGTTCCACAGCGGTTGCGGGTTTTCGAAATGATCGTCATGCCATTCGGGCGACTGCGTCATGCGGGCCAGCCGCTCGCCTTGCGCGTGCTCACCAAAAGCCGTGCAGCCGCTCATGCCGAAGGCGGTCATCAGGGTGGCCGCGAGCAGGCCTGAGGCCAGTACGAGCCATCGTCTTGGAGATTTCACAAACGCTTCCTGGAGTGGTTTGATTTTTCGATCATCGCGGCACCCGCCGTCCCTGCGCTGGCAAGGTCTTGTCGGCCGCCCCGAAATCGCGCGTCAGATCCGGGCGGATGGAATGACGTGGGTGCCGCTGGGTGCCGCCAATGCTTCGGTTCGCATCCGCGTGGCGAGCGTCTGGGCATCGGTCAGCAACAGTTTTCGCAGGCGCTGCGGCAGCAGCGCAAGCGGCGGCACCACGAGTTTCATCAGGAGGCGTTCGGTCGGGCGCGAAGGCGGGCGCGGGCCGACGAGAAACGCGGGTTGGAAGATGGTCAGCGAGCGCAGGCCCAAGGCTTTCACCGCTGCTTCGGTGCGGCCCTTCACACGGTTGTAGAAGACCAGCGAATCGGCTTTGGCGGCCATCGCCGAGACATAGACGAATGCGCGGGCGTCATGGGCCCGGGCGATTGCCGCGAAGGCGGCTACCGCGTCGTGGTCGACCTTCTCGAAATTGGCTTGGCTGCCGGCCTGCTTGATCGTCGTGCCGAGGCAGCAGAAGTACAGATCGCCGCGCAGCTTGGCCTCGATCGAAGGCAGCTCGGCCAGATCGGCGATCACCACTTCGCTCAGCTTGGGGTGGGTCTGCGCTATCGGTTTGCGACCGACCGAGATGACGCGTGTGATGGCCCGGTCGTCCAACAGCTGCCGAAGCAGAATCGAGCCGGTGAGGCCGGTTCCGCCGATGAGGGTTGCAATCATGTGAAAGGTCGGCCTGAAGCGATGTGAAGATGCACCGCCTCAAGGATAGCGGCAATCTCCGGTCATCGCGAAGAGAGGCTGCCGCTGACTGTGTCACACCGTGAGGCTCGCATTTCAAACATGGTGAATGCGAGCGCTGAGCCGAGCCCACATGGAAGCCGGGAGGCTGTGGGCCGGGCGGGGAACTCCGGAAGCGCGAAGGCTTAGCCGTTGCTGACGACGAACTTCTTCAGCAAGCGGTTCAGCGTGGTGATTTCGTTGGCCGTCAGGCCTTGCGTGATCTGGGTATCGCGGGCCACCACATAAGCGCGCAGCTTTTTCAGTACGCGGCCGCCCTTGGCGGTAATTCGCAATTCGATGGCGCGCTTGTCGGTGGCTGAGGTCTTGCGCGTCACCAGGCCGAGATCTTCGAGCCGAGCCATGGCCGGCACCAGGCTGGATTTCTCCAGGCCGATGGCGCCTGCCAGCTTGGATTGGCCGATGCTCGGGTTGTGTTCGAGCAGTTCGAGGATCTCGAAGCTGCCGGGGCTCAGGTTCATGCCACCGGTGTCGATCGAGAAATCCTTGAACGCGATCAATTGTGCGACGCGCAGTTGGCGGCCGATCAGCGTCGGCAAGATGCCGAATTCAATCATCGGCGCCTCGACGGTGTCGGAGAGCGAAGAAGCCTTGTGGCGAGCGGAAGTGGTCGAGCTTTTATCCATGGTCGTGCCTGTCACTGATGCGTTACGTGAAATCACTCTGCGCGGGGTCGAAATGGTTCGAGTTCGCGAGATACCGGGAGTTCGGCAGTTACTTCAAAGCGTCATGTCTTAATAAGATCGAATTGAAGTAACGTGATAGGTAAGCGTCAATGATACGCCCGACGATTTATCAATTTCTGTGTTCGACCTCGAGCCGGGCTTGACTAGGCAAGTTACCGGGTACGGGCAATGGTTTGAATGCGATCTGTCCTCGCATTTCTGCGTTTCGCCGCATGGTTGCGGCCACTGTGGCCCGGATCACGCATAGTTGTTCCGGATTCTTTCCGCTTCCCTCGTTGTTCATTCCTCAACACGCTCCAACCCATGATTCACCGAAAAACCATCAGTTCTCTGCTGCTTTGTGGGTCGGCCCTTGCTTCGGCCACTCCCTTGAGCGTGCCGCTCGGGCCTTTGCAAGACCCGCTGTGGCTGCGCTATTCGGCCATTTCGCCCAACGGGCAGGAGATCGCTTTCGCCTTCGAGGGCAATCTCTTCGTGGTGCCCACTGCAGGCGGCGCCGCCCGTTTGCTGGTGGGCAATGGCCATCACAACTTCCGCCCGGTCTGGGCGCCAGACGGCCAGCGCATCGCGTATGCGGCTGACACCTATGGCAACTTCGATGTATTCATCGTGGCTTCGGCCGGTGGCCCGTCGCGCCGGCTGACGACGCATTCGGCCAACGAACTGCCGCTGAGTTTCACGCCAGATGGCAAGGAGGTCTTGTTCACGGCGCAGCGCATGGATGCGCGAAGCAATGTGCAGTACCCGAGTTCGGCAGTGTCGGAGCTTTACGAAGTGTCGGTGGAAGCGGGGCGGCGCCCGGTGCAGCTGTTGACCACGCCGGCGCTGTCGGCCCGCTTCAACCAGGCCGGCAACCAGTTGCTTTATGAAGACTGGAAGGGCTATGAGAACGTCTGGCGCAAGCACCACATTTCGCCGGTGGCACGCGACATCTGGATCTATGACGTGAAGGCCGGCCAGCACCGCAAGCTGACCGCCTTTGGTGGCGAAGACCGCGATGCGGTCTGGTCCCCCGATGAGCAATCGATCTATTACCTGAGCGAAAAGAGCGGCTCGTTCAACGTCTGGAAGATGCCGGTCAACCAGCCGGAGGCGGCAGTACAGGTCACGCGCTTCACGACCAACCCGGTGCGTTTTCTGAGCATCGCCAGCAACGGCGTGCTGAGTTTTGGCTATGACGGCGAGCTCTACACCTTGGCGCCGGGCGCGGCGCAGCCCGCCAAGGTTTCGGTGCGCATTGCCAGCGACGGCCGCTCGCGGCAGTTCGAGAACGTCAAGCAGACCCAGGGCGCGACCGAGATCTCGCCGAGCCCGGACGGCCAGGAGATCGCCTTCGTTCTAGGGGGGGAGGTGTATGTGGCCTCGACCGAATACGGCGACACCCGCCGCATCACCGACACGCCGGGGCAGGAGCGCTCGGTCAGCTTCAGCCCGGACGGCCGGCGGCTTGTCTATGCAGGTGAGCGCGATGGTTCCTGGAATCTTTACGAAACCAGCCTGCCCGACAACAAGAACGATTACCCCTATTTCTTCAAGACCCCCAAGCTGTCGACCCGAACCTTGCTGAAGAACGGCCACGAGAACTTCCAGCCGCGTTACTCGCCCGATGGCAAGGAGGTGGCTTATCTCGAAGACCGCAATACCGTGAAGGTGCTGAATCTGGCCAGCGGCCAGTCGCGCACGGTGCTGCCCGGCCACATGAACTACTCCTACAGCGACGGCGACCAGTGGTTCGACTGGTCGCCGGATGGCCATTCGCTGCTGGTCAACTTCATCGACCACAACCGCTGGAGCAGCGAGGTGGGCCTGGTCGATGCAAGCGGCAAGCAGCCGGTGCTGAACCTGACGCAAAGCGGCTATGAAGATCAGCGCCCGATCTGGACGCGCGGCGGCCAATCGATGATGTGGTTCAGCGACCGCATGGGCCTGCATGGCACCAGCGGCTCGGCCGAGCAGGACATCTTCGGCCTGTTCTTCACGCAAGAGGCTTTCGACCGCTTCAAGCTCAGCAAGGGCGACTACGCTTTGCTGCTCAAACAAGAGGAAGAGGAGAAGAAAGCAAAGGAGGAGAAGGAGAAAGCCAAGGACAAGAAAGACAAGAGTGACAAGGACCAAGGCGATAAGGACAAGGGTGGCAAGGGCAAGGAAGAGCCGATCAAGCTGCCTGAGCCGGTGAAGATCGAGCGCGACAACCTCGAAGACCGCGTGGCGCGGTTGACGCCCAACTCGGGCAATCTGCAGGCCGCGGCGATGACGCCCGATGGCGAAACCCTGGTCTTCGTGCTCAAGACTTCGGACAGCTACGAGCTGTGGGTGAACCGCCTGCGCAACAAGGACATCAAGAAGTTCGGTGCGATCCCGACATCACCGTCAGGGCGCGGCGGGCCGCAGCCTGTCGACCTGGTGCTCGATGCGAAAGGCGAGATCGGCTTTGTGCTGGCCGAAGGCGGCATCCAGAAGTTCAAGCTGCCCAAGGAAGGTGACCTGAAGACCGAGCCGGTGGCCTTCAGCGCCGAGACGCAGATCGACCGCGCCAGCACCCGGGCGCAGATGTTCGAGCATGTGTGGCGCCAGACCCGCGCGAAGCTGTATGTGCAAGACATGAACGGCATCGACTGGGCCGGCTATCGCAAGGTCTACGAGAAGTTCCTGCCTTACATCGCCGACAACTACGACTTCGCTGAATGCCTCAGCGAGATGCTGGGCGAGCTGAATGTGTCGCACACCGGCTCGGGCTACATCCCGAAAATTCCGGGTGCCGATGCCACCGCGGCGCTGGGCCTGTTCTTCGACGAGGTCTACAGCGGCGCGGGGTTGAAGGTGGGCGAAGTCATCGATGGCGGGCCGCTGTCGAACGCGAAGTCGGCGCTGCGCGCTGGCATGGTGATCGAGAAGATCGGCGGCGTGGCGATCGCTCCCGGCATGGAGTTCGACTCGTTGCTGAATGGCGTGGCCGGCAAGCCGCTGGAGCTGTCGGTGCTGAACCCGGCCACTGGCAAGCGCTTCGATGAGACGGTCAAGCCGGTATCGCTGGGTGAGCAGCGCGAGCTGCTCTACAAGCGCTGGACGAAGATCGAGCGCGACATGGTCGACCGGCTCTCCGGCGGCCAATTGGGCTATGTGCATGTGCGAGGCATGGACGATGAAAGCTACCGCGATGTCTACTCGGAAGTGCTGGGCCGCCACAGCGGCAAGAAGGCGCTGATCGTCGACACCCGTTTCAACGGCGGCGGCAACCTGCATGACGATCTCGCGAGCCTGCTGTCCGGCAAGCGCTACCTCGAGTTCACCGCGCGAGGTCAGTCGATGGGCTTCGAGCCGACCGGCAAATGGGTCAAGCCTTCGCTGGTGCTCATCAGTGAAAGCAATTACTCCGATGCTCATTTGTTCCCGTGGACTTACCGCCACCTGGGGATTGGCAAGCTGCTCGGCATGCCAGTGGCCGGCACCGGCACGGCCGTGTGGTGGGAGACCTTGCAAGACAGCACGTTGTACTTCGGCATTCCGGAGGTC
>CAXTCD010000067.1:17313-23834 GCA_964242145.1 uncultured Rhizobacter sp. | reverse complement strand
GGTTCTTCAACCGCATCAAACAGTTCCGCCGCGTCGCCACTCGCTATGAAAAGCTTGCCCGTAACTTCCTTGGCATGCTCACCATCGTCTGCTTTTATATCGGCTTGGCTTAATTGTTAACACGACCTAACACCACGCTTAATTGCATGCGACTTGTTGATGATTCCCGGGTCTCATCAAGATCGCTTTTTGGAGATCGCCACATCTCGACAAGTCGGCATACGCTTACCGGTCGAGTTTGAACGACCGAGTCATTCCATACTGAGAGGAGCACAAACATGAACTCAGCCTGTTGATCAATGGTGAAGCCTGCGCCGCGCTGGGAGGAAAGACCTTCGAACGCGTGGACCCGGTGACGGGGAAAGTGGCATCGCGCGCAGCGGCTGGCGGGGTCGAAGACGCTCGGCGGGCGGCCGATGCCGCCGCCGCCCTCCCGGCCTGGTCGAAGCTGGGCCCCACGGCGCGCCGCAAGCATCTGCTGGCCGCGGCGGAATTGATGGCCGCGCGCGCCGCCGAGTTCAGCCAGATCGTGACCACCGAGACCGGCGCCATCGGCGACTGGGGCTTCCGGCCGGCCAGTTGCAACGCACCACGCGTGCGATGCACGACCTGACCTCCGCAATTCAGCAAAGTGCCGAATCCGCCGCCAGCGCGAACCCTCTCGCAGTCAGTGCAGCCAGCTCGGCAGAGCACGGCGGACGCGTCGTCAGCGAGGTCGTGTCCAAGATGCATGACATCACCGCCTCCAGCCGAAAAATCGTCGACATCACCAGCGTGATAGACGGCATCGCGTTCCAGACCAACATCTTCGCGCTCAACGCATCGGTCGAAGCTGCACGGGCGGGCGAGCAAGGGCGCGGCTTCGCCATCGTCGCCAGCGAGGTCCGGTCACTGGCGCAGCGCAGTGCAGCGTCCGCACGCGAGATCAAGACGCTGATCGGCACCAGTGTCGAGAATGTCGAATCCGGCTCCCGGCTCGTCAACGAGGCCGGCAGCACGATGACGGACATTGTCGAAGGCGTGCGCAGCGTGGCCACCACGATCAACGAGATCTCTCGCTCGACAGCCCAACAGACCGGCGGCATCGTTCAGGTGAAGAACACCCTGTCGGAGCTGGACCAGATGACGCAGCAAAATGCCACGCTGGTCGAACAAAAGCACCGCCGCGGCCGAGAACCTGCGCGTTCAGACGCAGCGCCTGTCGGATGCGATGACGTCTTTGCGTATGGCCTGATCCAACGTTCACCTATTGCGTTAGCCGCAGCGCCGGGCGTCGGTCCGTCCAGGCCGACCAGTCTGCGTGACGGTGGGTGACGGACGCTTGCGTGCGCCGAGGCTTACCCGAAAAACACACTCACAGCACCTACCCCACCCAATCTGTACGCGCCATCACCTCACCCCTTACAGCTTCACCAGCACCTTGCCGCGAACACGCGCTTCGCCGTTGAAAAGGCTTTGGTAGGCGTTCGGGATCTCATCGAAGCCATTGAAAAGCGTCTGGTCGTACACGAGCTCACGGCGGCGGATGTGGCCGCCAAGATCGTCACGCAGCGCGCTCCAATTCTCGGGCGTGAACCACTCCAGCGCGAAGATGCCGCGGATGGTGGTCCGCGGGAACATGATGTAAGGCAGCAAGCGTGGCCCGGTGTGATCGCCGTTCACCTGCGTGGCCCATTGCCAGCAAACCGCCACCTGGCTGTTGACCCGCAGCATCGAGAACACGATGTCGGTCAGGCTGCCGCCCACGGAATCGATGTACTTGTCGATGCCCTGCGGCGCCGCCGACTGCAGCGCGGCACGCAGCTTGTCTTCAGTGTCTTCGTTGGCCTGGTTAATGGCCGCATCAAAGCCCATCTCCAGCAGGTACTTTGCCTTCCGGGCCGAACTCGTCACGCCGATCACGCGTGCGCCGGCCTGACGGGCGAGCTGTGACGCCACCACGCCGATCGTGCCGGAGGCACCGCTGATCAACAGCGTGTCACCGGGGCGGATCGTCATGAACTTGTTCAGGATGCCCCAGGCCGTCATGCCGGCACCGCCCATCACGCCAAGGGCCGTCGACAACGGCAAGGCATCGTCATGGTCCTTCGGGTCGAGGCGGCGATAAGCCGGAAACACCATCGGGAAGGTGCCGGTCTGCCACAGCTCCTGCCGGCCACTGTGAACGACGTGGCTGCGCCAGCCGCCGAAGCCCTGCACCAGATCACCCACGCGGTGCATGGCATCGGGCCCGGCGGCCAATACCTCCATGATCGAATCGCCGCCCATCGGGTGACCGATCGGCGTATCGAGCGCGATGCCATGAATGTAAGGGTCGACCGAGACGTACAGCGTTTTCAACAGCATCTCGTCGTCTTTGAGCTTGACATCAATGTCATCGACAACCTTTTCGTAGATGCGACTGACATCGGGCACACCTTCGACATGTTCGCGAACAATCCACTGGGCCATCTTCATGTGCTGACGCTCCTTGTGCTGGTCAGGATCGGAGAGAAGCCGGCCTGCGGACCGGCATGCGAAGGCGCCGGCCCGACCGGCAGAACCAGATGCGTGGGCAAGGGCGCCGCGCCATCGATGCTCGCGCTGAAGGCTTTCTGATCGTCGCGGCAGATGAACTGCATGACGTGCCGGCCCGCCGCGGCAGCGCGAATCAGCCCACCGGTCGTCGCCCAGACACCAGAGAGGTAGAAGTTCTTCAAGCCCGGCAGGCCAGGGCCGTTTTTCTTGACCTCTTCTTCCAGCGTTTCGCCGCTTTCGACGAAGGGCTGCCAGCCCAGCACCGTGCCGTTGTAGTTGCCGGTGTAGCGAACCTGCGTCAGCGGCGTCGATACGTCGCGCACATTGATCGCGCCCTTCAGCCCCGGATGCTGCTGCTCCAGCAGCTGGATCATCGCGTCGCTGACCTTGCGCTTGGCCGTCTGGTAATCGCGGCCGCGGTGCACCGGCAGCGTGTGCAGCTCTTCGCCGCGCCGTTTGCGGCTGACCTGCTCCGGCCCGTTGACCAAGGCACGCCATGGCTCGATGTCGCAGAAGTAGGTGGCGTAGACCACCGTGCTGTCCTGCGGCGCGAGCTCGGGATAGTGGCGGCTGCGGAACTGGACGTTGATGCTCGCGTGGCGGATGCCGAGAAACTCGGCGGCCTGCGCCTCGTCCAGCAGATGCGTGGCGCAAGGGTCGCCCTCGAACGGGCGGTTCAGGCCGAGGAAGAGGATGAAGTAGCCCGGAAACACCATGCCTGGCTCATGGATCGTCTCCGTGTACAGCTTGCGGTAGGTGTCCGACAGATAACGACCCTTGAGGAATTTCATCATCGTGGTCGGGCCATCGGCGGCGGAGACCACGATGTCGGCGAAATACTCGCGGCCATCGCTCAGCCGCACACCCACGGCCTTGTCGTTCTCGACCAGCACCTCATCGACGCGCGCGTTGTAGAGCACCTCGCCGCCCAACCGCTTGTAGCGCTCCTCGATCGAGCGCGACAGGCCTAACGACCCACCTTCAGGCACTCCGGCCGACAGGCTGGCGTGCGAGGCTAGCTGGAAGTGGAAGGGCAGCACCGGGAATTTCGGGTGCTTCTCGTAGAGGATGAAATTGAAGGCCTCGCGCAGCAGCGGGTCTTTGAACTTGGCCGAGTAGTCCGTCATCAGCACCGTGATGGTCTTGCGGATGAGGTTGAAGTACGGGATGAACGAGGCCATCATGCGCCAGCGCTCAAGCCGCCCCATCAGACCGACCGGCTTCAGGAACGGATAGACCGCCAGGCACTTGATGAAGCCGCGCAGGTCTTTGCAGAAGCTGCGCGCCAGCTTGGCGTCGGCCGGCGAGATCTCGCACAGATGGGCTTCCAGGCGATCGGGATCAGAGTAGAAATAGACCGACCGACCGTCGAGCCCATGAACGATGTTGAACACATCGAAGTGCCGCATCTGCTTGCCCTGCAGCGCGCCCAGCTCGAGCCAGATCTGGTGCATCTCGTTGCCCGGCCCGCAGCCGAGCAGCCAGCTGATGCAGCAATCGAAGGTGAAGCCGCCGCGCTCCCACCCTGTGCAGCAACCGCCGGGGATTTCATGCATCTCAAGGATGCGCGTCTTGTAGCCGTTCATCTGCGCATAGGCGCCGGTTGACAGGCCGCCCAGGCCTGCGCCGATGATCAACATCGTCTCTCGTTTGTGTTGGCTTGATGACATGCGTGACCTTTCTTGCCGTCAACCGGCAGACAGTTCCAGCGCAGGCTCGCGCTCGGTTTCGCTTTCGCGCTCGGTGGCGGGAAGGATGAGCTTGCTGCGGTCCCAGGCCACCGCGTTGGTGCTGGGCCATGCGGTGAAGGTCCGGCCTTCGTCCTGGCAGAGGTACTGCGCGACGAAGCGGCCCGAAGCCGCAGCCCGGATCAGGCCGCCACCGTTGATCCACTGACCCACCATGTAGAAGTTGCGCAGCCCGGGCAATTGCATGCGCTGCTCGTTCACCAGCTTCTCGGTCAGGTCCTCCGCATCGGTGAAGGCCTTCCAGGCCAGGATGCTGCCGGCATAGTTGCCGGTGTAGCGCTGCGTGGTCGCGGGGGTCGACACATTGGTGACCTCGATCCGCTCGCTGACACCAGGGTAAAGGCGCTCGAGGTAAGCGCGGACGAATTCGACGATCGCACGCTTCTCGGCCCAGTATTGCTGCCGATGCTGGCTGCGCAAATGACTCCAGTAGTTGAAATCGCTGAAGTAGGTGCAGTGAATGATCGAGCAGCCCGGCGGCGCCAGATCACCGCAATAGCGTGAGCGCAGCTGAACCACCAGGCTACGCTGCGACGAGCCCGGCAGATGCGACGCCTCTTCATCGGACAGCAGATAGGTCGTGCTGTGCGGGCCGCCAAGGTCGACCTCGCCGCGCAGCCCGATGAAGGCAGACACCACACCGGAGTACAGGATTCCCGGCCGATGCAGCATCTCCTGGTAGAGCTTGTCGATGGTCGCGTTGACGTACCGCCCACCCAGCATGTCGTAGATCGTCGTACGGCCATCGCAGGCCGAGACCACGTAGTCGGCGTAGTGCCGGCTGCCGTCTTTGAGCTCGATGCCCACTGCACGCCCCTCCTCGACCAATATCTGCTGCACGCGGCTGCGGTAGCGAATCTTTCCGCCCAGCGCGAAATAACGCTCCTCGATTGATCGCGCCAGGCCCAGCGAGCCGCCTTGCGGAAAGCCGGCGTTGCCCTTGTGCGCACAAGCCATGCTGTAGAGGTAAGGCATCAGCGGGAAGCCTTGCGGGTCCTGGAAGAAGATGTTGCGAAACGCGCGGCGCAGGAACGGGTCCTGGAAGCGATCGGCAAAGCTGTCCATTTGCGTGGCGCCGTTGCGCCAGAAGAGGCGAAACGACGGCAGGATTTCCATCAGCATCGCCAGCTTTTCGCGCCAGCTGTGCAATGACTTCGGCTTCAGGAACGGGTAAAGATCGAGCCGCAGAAAGCGGCGCAGGTCGGCACAGAAAACCCGGATCAGCGGCGCATCGACCGGTGACACCTCCAGCAGATGGCGCTCCAGCTGATCGGGGTCGTTATAGAAGGTCACCGAGCGGCCGTCGACATCGACCACGCGGTTGAACATCTCGAAGTCGGTGACCCGCTTGCCGTCGAGTGCGCCAAGCTCTTGCCAGACCTGGTTCGCCCCGTTGCCCTTGCCGCTGCCGATCAGCCATTCGATGCAGTAGTCAAAGACATAGCCCTTGCGCGTCCAGGCGGTACAGCAACCACCGGGCAGCACATAAGCTTCGAAGATGCGGCTGTCCATGCCGTTCATCTGCGCATACGAGCCCGTCGCGATGCCGCTGACCCCCGCGCCGATGATCATCACGCGGGGCTTGTCACCGGGCTTCTGCCGCTCGGTCCATTCGTTCAGCGTGTCACGCGACATGGCTCACCTCCCCTTGCAGTACGCCGCGCAGCAAGCCTGCGTTGTGTTCGATGTAGCCGGCATCGAGCATGTCGGCATGCCGCCCGACACCGCCCAGCACCGCCGTTCGCGTCGCCGAGCTGCCATGCCACGAGCCCTTCTCGCCGGCCGCATAGAAGCCCAGCTTGTCGGCATCGGAGATCACGCTGACCGCCGCCTGCACCGTGCCGGAATTCGGAATGCGGCTGCAGAAGTCGATGTAGTCGCGCGCCTGCGCCATCGTTTCCTTTGCCACGATCTCGGAGCCGGTGTGCTTGCGCAAGTGGTCAGACAGTTCACGCTCAAACACATCCATCGGCACCTGCGCCATGTCGAAGCTTTCATGGATGCGGTATGAATCCATGATCACCACATGCGGCACCACACGGCCACGCTCTTCCAGCTCTTTAGCCACTTCAAACGCCATGTTGCCGCCGAGCGAATAGCCGAACAAGGTGCAGTCGCCTTCCGCCTGGATGGCCTCAACCAGATCGGCATAACGCTCCACCTTGTCGTCACCACTCAGGTAGTTGAACGAGATCAGCTCGCGCTGCGGCAGCTGCGCCGCCAGTTGCCGATAGACCAGGCCATGGCCACCCGCCG
>CAXTCD010000067.1:0-17303 GCA_964242145.1 uncultured Rhizobacter sp. | reverse complement strand
CCCGCCGGTGGGAAGCAGAACAGGGCCGGCCCTTCACCGGCGTTGAAGCGCAGGTAAGGCTGCGCGCCCACCACCTTGCCGATCGTGATGTCTTCGATCACGCGCGCCATGCCGTGCAGCGTCGTCACCTTGAACAGCTGGCTGACCGCGATCGCGATGTTGAACTCGGTCTGCAGGTGATAGATCAACTCGATCAGCTTGATCGAGCTGCCGCCCAACTCGAAAAAGTCGTGCTGCAGCCCCACATGCTCGATCGACAGCAGCGCGCGCCAATGCTTCGCCATGCTTTGCTCATACAGCGTGACCGGTGGCTCCAGCTCGGCGGCTGCCGCATCGACGCTCGGTGCCGGCAGCGCCGCGAGATCGACCTTGCCGTTGGGTGACAGTGGCAGCGCGGCCAGCTCGACGAAATGGGCCGGGATCATGAAGGTCGGCAGGCTGTGCGACAAATGCTCGCGCAGCTCGCGCGCATTCAGCTCGCCCTCGTCGGTCGGCACGACATAAGCGCACAGCACGTTCTCGCCCTGCGCATCCGGCCGCGCCAGCACCACGGCCTGGTGCACGCCGGGTGCCGCCGCGAGCTGGGTTTCGATCTCACCGACCTCGATGCGGTGGCCGCGCACCTTGACCTGTGCATCGGCCCGGCCGAGCAGCTGCACCTCGCCGGGCGCGATCCAGCGCGCCAGGTCCCCGGTGCGATAAAGCCGCAGCGCCTGTGCCTGCGTAGCCGGCGCATCGCCAGCGCCCTGATCGAAGCTCAGCGTCACGAAGCGCTGCGCCGTGCGTTCAGCGTCGCCGAGATAACCGGCCGCCACACCGGCGCCGCCAACCCACAACTCACCTGTCACACCGGCCGGCACCGGCTGGCCTTGGGGGTTGAGGATGTAGATCGCGCTGTTCGCAAAGGGCCGGCCAATCGGCACCATCTGCGCGGCGTCCAGCCCTTCGGTCGGACCTTCGAAATAGCAGCTGTCGATCGTGGCTTCGCTCAAGCCATAAGAGTTGACGACGCGGGTGTGCTCGCCGCAGAGCTTGCGCAGCTGGCGATACTCCTGCACCTTCCAGACGTCGGAGCCTACGATCACCAGCCGCATGAAATCGAGGTTCTTGCCCTCGCGCTCGCAATAGCTGATCAGCCCGCGCGCCACGGCCGGCACGAACTCTGCGCAGTCGACACGCTCTTCCACCATCAGCCGATAAAGGCTCGCGGTGTTGAACAGCAACTCGCGCGTCACCAGCACCAGCGTGCCGCCGGAGCACAACGCACGCACCCAGTCGCCCGCAAACACATCGAATGCGAAGCTTGCCATCTGCATGTGGGTATGCAGCTCGGTGTCGAGCCGATAAGCCTCACGCCATCCGCTCAACACCGCCGCCAGGTTGCCGTGGGTCACGCGCACGGCCTTGGGCTTGCCGGTCGAGCCCGAGGTGTAGATGACGTAAGCGGCGTCATCGAGGCTTGTCTGCGTCGACACCGACGCCACCGGCACGGCCGGTTGGCTCCGCAGCAGCAGGCTGTCGATGGTCTCGATCGCGCCCGCCCAATCGCTCAGGCTGGCGCGGCGGTGCGCATCGGCAATCGCCAACTGCGCATTCGCATGGCTGACCATGTAGATCAGGCGATCGGCCGGGTAGTCGGGGTCGAGCGGCAGATAAGCCGCCCCGGCCTTCAGCACCGCCAGCACGGCAACGATCAGCTGCGGTGACTTGTCCATGCACAGCGCCACCGTGCTGCCCGGGCCGATGCCGCGCTCACGCAGGCATCCCATCAGCTTTTCGCTGGCACGGTCGAGCTCACGGTAGCTCAGCCGCTGCGAGCTGCCGTCTTCGGCCGGTGCGACCACCGCCACGTCATTCGGGCGCTGCGCCGCGATGCGGCTGAATTGAAGGTGCAGCGGCAGTTGTTCCTCGTGCTGACCCGCTCGTTGATAGTCGCCGCTCCAGGCCTCGACGATCTCACTCAGCTCGCCGGCATCGAGCATCGGCAGGCGCGCCGTCGATTGCGTGGCCGGTGCGCGCGTCATCGCATCCAGCAGGTTCACGTAGTGACGCGCAATGCGCTGCACCGTCTCGGGCACGAACAGGTCGGTGTTGTATTTGAAGACGCAATGGAAGCGCTGATCGGCTTCGTCTTCATACGCCGACAAGGTCAGGTCGAATTGGCCCTCTTCTTCCGGCAGCTCGATGTATTCCAGCCGATAGCCGTATTTCTCGGTCGCGACCTTGTGCGCGAGCAGGATGAACATCGCCTGGAACACCGCCGAGCGGCTCGGGTCATGCTGCAGGCCGAGCTGCTCGACCAGCAGCACGAACGGGTACTCCTGGTTGTCCAGCCCGTTGAGCACGATGCCCTGCACCCGCTCTAGCAGCTGCGCCACCGTCGGTGCATCGGAGAGATTGATGTGCAGTGGCAGCGGGTTGACGAAGTAGCCGTAGACCGACGAGAACTCCTTCTGCGTGCGGCCGGTCACCGGGCTGCCGATGATCAAGTCGTCCTGGCCGCTGTAGCGATTGAGCAGCAGGTAATAGGCACCGAGCAGCACCATGAACACCGTGACGCCGTTATCGCGCGCCAATGCATGAATGCGCTCGCTGATGTCACGCTCCAGCACGAAGAACTCTGAGGCGCCGTTGTGCGTCTGCACCGCCGGGCGCGGCTTGTCGATCGGCAGGCTCAGCACCGGGACTTGCGCCGGCAGGTGGCCGCGCCAGTAGTCCAGCATCTTCTTTGCGTCGTGGCTGGCCAGGAACTCGTTCTGCCAGTTCAGAAAGTCGAGGTAAGTCGACTGCACCGGTGGCAGCTGCACGGCCTCGCCACGGTTCAGCCCTTCATAGATCGCCAGCAGCTCTTCGATGAAGGTGAAGGTCGAGATCGCATCCGAGATGATGTGATGCACTGCCTTCATGATGATCCAGCGATCGCGGCCGCGTTTGAACAGGCGGAACCGGATCAGCGGGTCACGCTCGAGGTCGTAGGGCTTGCGGTACTCGCGAATGATCGTCGCGTAGATCTCTTCCCACGGCCGCCCCTCGACATCGAACATCGCGAGGTCGGGCCGCGCCTCGGCCGAGATGGTCTGCACCGCATGGCCTTGCACCAGGCTGAAATTGGCGCGCAGCACCGGGTGGCGCTCGGCCAGTTGACGCACCGCTTCGAACATGCGCTGCGGCTCCAGCACCGCCCGCACTTCGACCGCGCCGCCAATGTTGTAGGCAAAACCATCGGGGTTGAGCTGCTTCAGGAACCACAAGGCCTGCTGGTTCTGTGTCAGCGGGAAGCGGCTCGGATCGGTGAAGCGCTCGACAACAGCACTCGCCGCGGCGCCCTCGCCTTCATGGGCCAACCGGTCGATCAGATCGGCATGGATCTGCGACGTCAGCTCGCTGACAGTGGCATGGCTCAGCAAGGTGACCAGCGGCAGCGCCACCTTCAGCTCGGTGCTGATGCGCGCGCGCAATTCCATCGCCAGCAGAGAATCCAGGCCCAGCAGGTTCAGGCTGGCATCGCCTTCGACCTTGTCCTGGGCCACGCGCAGCACATGTGCGACGATGCCGCGGAAGCGCTCTTGCACGAGGCCCAGCCGCGCAGCGGCATCGGCCAGCGCAAAGCTGTCGCCAAAACTGTGGCCTTCGCTTGGGCCGGCCTGCGCCTGCTGCGCGGCCAGTTCGCCAACGAGCGGCGGCGCACTCGGGTACCACGCGAGGAACACCGGCCAGTCGACCACGGTGGCCACCATCAGCTGCGCGCGGTCCTGGCCGATCACGCGCTCCAGCACGTCCATGCCGGCCTCAGGCGCCAGCGAACTCATGCCGCGGCTGTTGCGGTAATGGTCGATCAGGCCCAGCTCTTCGATCATGCCGGTGGCCCAGGGGCCCCAGTCCAGGCTCAGTGCCGGCAGGCCTTGGGCTCGGCGGTGATGGGCCAGCGCATCGAGGAAGGCATTGCCGGCGGCGTAGTTGGTCTGGCCGGCCGTCGTCAGCAAGGACGCGATCGACGCGAACAGCACGAAGTGCTCGATCGGCTCTGCGGCCAGATGGCGATGCAGCAGCCAGGCGCCGATCACCTTCGGGTCATAAGCCGCATCGAAAGTCTTGCGGTCCATCTCGGCCACCAGCGTGTCGCGCACCTGGCCTGCGAGATGGAACACGCCGCGAATCGGCGGGCGGCCCTGGTCGCGAAAGTCTTTCAGCCAACCGGTCAGTGCTGCTTCATCGGTGATGTCGAGCGACGCCAGGATCGGCTCGGCGCCCAGCGCTTCTAGCTCTTTCAGGAACGCGATGTGGCGGGCCTCGGCTGAGCCTGAGGCGGCCTCGCGCCAGCGGCTGCGTTCGGGCAGCTTGCTGCGCCCGACCAGCACCAGCTTGCGCGCACCGCGCTTGACCAGTTGGCGGCACAGCAGCCGGCCCAACGCACCGAACGCGCCGGTCACGAGGTAGCAGCCGTCGCCGCGCAAGCGCAGCGGCAACGGGCCGGTCAGGCCGGCGGCAGGCCGCAGCCGGCTGACATAGCGATGGCTACCGCGCAGCGCGATCTCGTCGTTGCCATCGTCGCGGCGGATTTCATCGCTCAGCGCCTGGGCCTCGGTACGACGCAAGGCCGGTACATCGGCAGCACTCGGGTCCAGATCGATCAGCTTGCCGCGCCGCGCGTTCAGTTCCTGATAGGCCAGCACCCGGCCGATGCCCCAGGCCGAGGCCCCCAGCGGCTCGACTGCATCGCCCCGCGCCACCGCCTGCGTGCCGCGCGTCGCGATGTGCAGCCGGCCTCCCGCCGGCAGCAACGGCAAGGCCTGCGCCAGCGCAATCAGGGAAAAGATCGCATGGCTGTTGTGATCGGCCAGCTCCGAGACCGGCACCTCGCTCAGGGCCGGCAGGTCCAGGCTCCACAGATGAACAATTTCGGTGGGTGCAAAACCTTTGCCGTCCAGCTCGTTAAACAGGCGCTTCAGGTGCTCGGCATTGCCCGGCACAACCCGCGCACCCTTTGTGTCGTCAGTGCAGGCATAGCGGTAGCCGGAGCGCACGATGAAGCAGGCTTCACCCCGTTCCATGGCTTGCGCGGCCAGCGCGTCACCGACGCCTTGCGCATCGGCGAGGATCAGCCAGGTGGGCTTGGGGCCGGCGTCTTCTGCGTTCGCCGCGTTGACAGATGCGCCAACGGCCGCAGCCTTCCCCGCAGGCGCGGGCTCCACTCCAGCAGCCTCGCCTGGCGGCACAGCCACATCGCTCTCCACCCAGCACAGATCGACCAGCCAATGATCAATGGTGCTCAGGCCGACCTTGGCGGCGGCCTTGTCGACATTGCCGGCACGAAAGCCCTCGATGCGGCCGAGCGGCGCGCCATCATCGGCATACAGCGCCAGCTCGCCCTCCAGCGTGGCGCCTTCCACCGCCGACAAGGTGGCATGCACCCACAGCGGCTGGTCACCGATCCGCACGGTGTTGACTTCGGCGATCGACAAAGGCAGATGAATGCCCTGCTCCGCACCATCGACGCTGCGCAGGATCTGCGGTGTCAGCAAGGTCTGGAAGCAGGCGTCGAGCAGCGCCGGATGGAAGTGATGGTCGGCGGCATTCGGGCCCAGGCCCTCGGTTGGGCGCAGGCGGGCCAGCGCCTCGCCATCGGCGATCCACACTTCTTCGATGCACTGGAACGCGGGGCCGTAGTGATAGCCCAGGCTCGCCAAAGCCGCATAGCAATCGGCCCCGGTCAGATGCTGCCGGCTGCGCTCACGTACAGCGTTGGCATTGAGGCGCTGCCTGAACAACAGCGGCTGCTTGGTCCGCACGCTGCCGGCCGCATGGATCACGCGTTCCTGCGTGGCCGATGCCAGCGTCGAGACCTGAAAGCTCGCACCATCGCTGGACAGTGAGAACTGCACCGGCTTCGGCTCGGTATCGCTCAGGAACAGCGCCTTGCGGAATTCGATGTCGGCGATCGATGCAAAGCCACCGCCCGACAACGCACACACCGCCTGCATCGCCATCTCGATGTAGCCAGCCGCAGGGAACAGCACATTGCCCTGGATGCGGTGATCGCCGAGGTAAGGCTGCTGCTCGGCATCGAGCCGGACTTCCCACGCCGGCTCAGCACTCGCCAGGCGGCGGCCGAGCAGCACATGGTCTTGCTCGCCCAGGCGGACCTGCGCCACCGGCTTCGGCTCGGTCCAGTAGCGATCACGCTTCCACGGATAGCTGGGCAGCGTGACCTGTTGGCCCTGCGGGTACAAGGCCTGCCAGTCGATCTCGAAGCCGAGGTTGTGCAGGCTGGCCAGCGAAGTCGTGAAGCGGGCCTGCTCGTCTTCCTGGCGGCGAATCGATGGCAGCGACTTGGCCTTCAGCTGGCGGGCACCAAAGCATTCCTGGATCGAATGGCCAAGCACCGGGTGCGGGCCGATCTCGAGGAAGGTGTCGAAGCCGGCATCGATGATCGCGTCGATCGCGGCGCTGAAGCCCACGTGGTTGCGCACGTTCTGCCACCAGTAGTGGGCATCGAGTTCGGGGCCGATCGCCGTCCCGGCGCGTGCGGTCGTGTACAGCGGCACCTGCGCGACATGCGGTGCCAACTCGGCCAACGAAGACAGCAGCTCGTCCTTGATCAGCTCCATCTTCACGCTGTGATAAGGCACGCGCACCGTAAGAAACTTCGCAAAGATGCGCTCGGTCTGCAACTGTTCGGCGATCTTCGTCAGCGCCTCTTCATCTCCCGCGAGGGTGATCGCGGTCGGTCCGTTGATGGCCGCCACCGAGACCCGATCGCGGTGCGGCTCAATGCGCCTGCGTGCCTCGGCCTCGGTCAACGCAACCGCGAGCATCGTGCCCGTGCCCACCAGCGTTTGCTGCAACCGGCTGCGATGCAGTACCACCATGATGGCCTGCTCCAGCGAATAGACGCCCGCCTCATGGAAGGCCGCCACTTCACCGGTGCTGTGGCCGACGATCGCATCCGGCTCCACACCGCGCGAGCGCCACAGCGCAGCCAGGCCGGCCTGCACCGCGAAGTTCGCCGGCTGGGCCAGCCAGGTTTCGCTCATCTGCGAAGCCGCTTCATCGGCCAGCATTTCCTGGATCAGCGACCAGCCGGCGATACGCTGGATCTCCCGGTCGCAGCGTTCGATCATCTCGCGATAAACCGGTTCGCTGTCAAACAATTGGCGGCCCATGGCCCACCACTGCGGGCCCATGCCTGTGAACACCCAGACCAGCTTCGGCCGATCGCGTGCTTCATCGCGAACCGTCAGCGCATGCGTCTCGCCGGCCAGGAAGGCGGCGAATTGCGCATCGAGTTCTTCACGCGACCGATAGACAAATGACAGGCGTGCACCCAAATGCTCGCGCCGCTGCGCCAGCGTGTAGCCCACGTCGCGCAAGGCCAGCGTTGGCGCGCCATCGCTTCGGGTGGCCAGCAGCGCATGCTGCAGGCGGCCGACCATCTCGGGCAGCACCGAGACGTCTTGCGCCGTCAGCGGCAGGATATTGAAGCGCGGTTCGATGCCTTGCAGCCAGGGGCGTGGCTCTGCCCGCAACGGCGCCTCTTCCAGCAAGACATGGGCGTTGGTGCCACCGAACCCGAATGAATTGACGCCCGCCCGGGCCGGGCCTTCATGCGCGGGCCAATCGGTCAGCTCCGTCGGGATTTCAAACGGCAGCGATGCCACATCGATGCTCGGATTGATCGATTCCAGATTGATGTGCGGCGCGATCTTGCGGTGCTTCAAGCTCATCGTCACCTTGATCAGGCCGGCCATGCCGGCGGCCGCTTCGGTGTGGCCGATGTTGGTTTTCACCGATCCGACATAGCGCTTCATGCCCGGCTTGTGGCCTTGCGACAAGGCCCGCGACAAGGCAGACGCCTCGATCGGGTCGCCCACCGGTGTCGACGTGCCATGGGCTTCAACGTATTGCAGGCTGGCGGGCGAAATGCCCGCTTCCGCGCAGACCTTCTCGATCAAACGCACCTGAGCATCGGGGCTCGGCACGGTGATGCCGTTGGTGCGGCCATCCTGATTGACGCCCGAGCCGATGATCACCGCATGGATCGGATCGCCATCGCGCAAGGCATCATCGAGCCGCTTCAAGGCCACCATGCCGATGCCTTCGGCACGAACATAACCATTCGCGGACGCGTCAAAGGTTCGCGACTTCCCTTGCGGCGACAAGAAGCCGCCCTTGGTCTCGGCAATCGTGTACTGAGGCGCCATGTGCAGCAGCGCCGCACCGGCCAGCGCCACCTTGCTTTCGCCGCGGCGAATGCTCTGGCAAGCCAGATGCACCGCGACCAGCGACGAACTGCAGGCGGTGTCGAGCGACAGGCTGGGGCCGCGGAAATCGAAGCAATACGAGATGCGGTTCGACAGCATCGTCATCATCGTGCCGGTGGCCGTATGAGCCGCCAGCGTGTCGAAGCTGAGATCGGCGAACTGCAGGATCTTGTAGTCGAGCGTGAAGCCACCGACGAAAACGCCGACCTCTTGGCCGGCCATCGCGAGCGGCTTTTGGCCGCCATCTTCCAGCGCTTCCCAGGCCACTTCGAGCAGCTTGCGTTGCTGCGGATCCATGTACTCGGCCTCACGCGGGCTGATACCGAAGAAGGCGGGGTCGAAGCGATCGAACCCATCGATGTAGCCGCCTCGGCCGGCCACCAGCTTGCCGGGCTTGGTCTTGTCGCGGCTCGCCAAGGTCTCGATGTCGTAGCGATCGGCCGGCGTCTCGGTGATGCAATCCTTGCCTGCGGCCAGGTTGGCCCAGAAGGCCTGTGGATCGCTCGCGCCGCCAGGAAAGCGGCAAGCCATACCGATGATGGCGATCTTCTCGCCCGACGCTTCTTCAGGCGCCGAACCCTGTGCAGAACTCTGCTCGTTCATGTAAATCCTTCAGTGAGTGTTCAAGGAACTCCGCACCGCATCCGCCGGATGCCCGGCGCGGAGTGTTCGAAATGAATCTGCGGCCGAGCGCATCCCTCACGGTGTGCACGGCACACCGCGGAAGAAGGCTCAAGCGATAGAAAGGCAGCTGCTTATCGCAGCGTTTGAGAAGGCTTCAAGCCGAGGAGAAGGCGGTCCGCCCGCTCATTGCATCCGTGCTTGGCATGCATGGCACGTGACTTTGAATGCTCAGTTCACAAAGGTCATCAGAAATTGATAACTGTCTATGTACGCGCATTGTCAGAAATGACGGGTGGCCGTCAGCAGACCATCGACCCCGTGCCAATTCGTGGCTTTCAGGTTCAAGACAAGAGAGAGAGAGAGAGAGAAAGCCAGGTCCGCATGCTCAGTTCCATCTTCAGAAAATAGCTTCAACCGGAGGTCCTCTCTGTGCTGACAGGGCGAAGTCAAACGCTTCGCATGGCCTGGGTATCACGCGCAATGGCGCGACCCTCAGGGGCTCATTCAAGCAAAATGCGCGATCTGCAGATGCGCAAAGAATCTGTTGAAAGGTCTTCTTAAGCTGAGATTAATTTCACACGATTAAGTCATCCTCTGAAACCACCAAAACTAGGGGGAAAACACTTCCTAGGGGGTAAACATAACCAGACAATTGAGCGCCATTAAATTCAGCTATCCGATGACTTTTTGGATCTTGTTGACCCTTTCCGCAAAGCGGGTCGACTCATCTTTGAACCCAGCTTCTTCATGATTTGGTTTCCAGCAGATAGCTCATAAATAACTCATCACCTGATCGCATTACTTTTGTAAGCGCAACAACGCTTGCTCGAAATTCAATGAGCGTTCGCCTGGATCGGCGCCCCCTTCGAGCGCGGGCCTTCGCACCCGCGATGGCGGACGCACCTGGCCTGACCCGCGATGCACACCATGCACCATGCCGCTGCCGGCAAACCAGCATGGGTCGCCTGTTGAAGGTGAAGTGCACGGCGCTCATCCCTTGAACACCGTCACCCAGCCCCGCTCTGGCACGTGCCAAGCCCAACGGCCGGGAAGCCCCGCGCGCTTACTGCGGCGTATCCAGCACCTCTCGAACACGGGCGGCGAGTTCTTCGATCGTGAAAGGTTTGCCGATCAGTTGAACATCCACATCAAACACGACGTTATGCATCATGGCATTGGGCGTGTAGCCGGTGAACAGCAAGGCAATGTCAGGATGGGCGTCGATCAAGCGCAGCGCTGCGGCAGCACCGTCGACTTCCAGGACCCGGTAACCCAGTTCGGTCAACGCGTCGACCGACAGTTGCCGAACCGAAGGCTCGTCTTCCACCAGGACCAGCACCAGCATCAACTCCTGGCTGCCGCCGCTTCGGTCTGCGCCTGGTCGTGCAGCGGTCACACGAGGCGCGGCAGGTAAAGCTTCACTGCCGTTCCTTCACCGACTTCGGAATAGATCTTCACGTGCCCGCCCGATTGCTTGACGAAGCCATAGACCTGGCTGAGGCCGAGGCCCGTGCCGCGTCCGACCTCCTTGGTCGTGAAGAAAGGGTCGAAAGCCTTGGCAACAACGTCCGTCGGCATGTCGGACCCGGTATCGCTCACTGCGACCATCACATAGTGGCCCGCCGCCACACCGAGGTGCTCGGCGGCGTAGCGCTCATCGAGATGGTCGTTCGACGTTTCGATGGTGAGGCGACCGCCATCCACCATCGCATCGCGCCCGTTGACCGCCAACGCTGAGTGAGTTGCGCCGCGCGCTTGGCGCCATCCTTGGCCGCATCGACATAACGCATCGCGCGCGTGGCGTCTCCAACAAAGCGGCGGCCCAGCAGCTCCAGTAAGCCGATGACAACGGCCAGCATGTTGTTGAAGTCATGCGCGATGCCACCCGTCCGTTGGCCGACCGCTTCCATCTTCTGGGATTGGCGCAGCGCCTCTTCGGTTTTTGGTCCGCTCGGCCACTTCGGCAGCCACGTGGCGCTCCAGCGTGTAATTCAACTCGCGCAGCGCCAACTCCGCCTGGTGACGCTGCGTGACGTCCTGAAACAGCACGGCCACCTGGCGCCGCTCGGGCGGGTCAATGCGAAAGGCGGCCAGTTCAAAGTAACGCCCGGTCTTCACGAGTTCGCGCTCGAAGCGGATCGGCTCACCCGTGACCATCAACCGCCGATAGGTCTGGACCCAGGCCTTAGCCTCCAGCGGCACCATCTCGCGCACGCGCTGGCCGACGACATTCGCAATGCCGGCATTGGCGAGGTCGGCCGGGTTGGCTGCCACATGGATGTAGTCGCTCAGCGGGCCCTCGGGCCTATCCAAAAATTCGATGACACAGAAACCTTCATCGATCGTCTCGAAGAAGGCCTGGAAATGCCTTGCGTTCGGTGAGGTCCAGCATCGCGCCGATCATTCGAATGCTGATGTCGATGCGAGGCCGGTCTTCGGGATGGATGTGCTCAAGCCACCAATCGGCACTCGTTTGTTCATGGTCGTGCCCGAACAAGGCGGCCAGCGCTTGATTCCAGACGACATGGCCGTCGGCCAGGCCCGCCAGCCGATAACGCGCTTCGATCTCATGCTGTTGCGCCTGGCGTCGCGCGGCCTCCTCCACTTTCAGCCGGCGCTGCTCATCGAGCTGCCGCGTCACGTCCACCAGCGCCTGCAGGCGAGCTTCGCTGTCGCCCTGCCGGCGTTGGGCCAAGACCTTGTCGGTGGTTTCCCAGACGGTGCAGATCAGCCCGCGGATGGCGCCCTCGTCATCGCGAAGCGGTGAAGATGACAAACTGAACCAGGCCTGCAGGTCGTGGCCATCGCGATGGATAACCCATAGCAGGTCTTCGCGATACGCGGTCTCGCCGGATGAGGCGAGGACACCAGCGCTTGAGCATCCGGCCCCATCTCGGCCCAGCCTTCGCTCAGCGGCGCGCCCAAAGCCCGCGGATGCTTATCTCCGAGCAGTCGGGCATAAGGTTTGTTGTAGACCCGCCCCAGCTCCGCGCCCAGGCAAGCCACATGGGTACGGCCGAGTCCAGCATCAGCGATACCGCCGAGCGCAAGGGCTTGGGCCAATCGGCCGGCGGCCACAGCGGCGATTGACCCCAATCGCGACCACTCAAGAACGCGCGGTTCGCGCTTCCCTCTGCAAGCCAGTGCGCCGAGTCAGGCAGCGAACCGCCCAGGCCTTGTTGTGTGTCGCTGGCGTTCATCATTGGCCTGCATGCCCGGCACATCCGCGCGTCCGGATAACCCGAATTCAATATCGTACGCGGTCAACTGAACTGGGTGCAGCCGGCCCTGAGCGGCTGCAGCTTTTTGACCGAGAGATGGCCTGTGGGCGATCCGGGCCATGACTCCGAATCATGCCCGTCCAACACGTTACCCCTTAGCAACCTACCGCTACTGACCTCACTCTTGCCGACCTAACTCTTGCCAATCAAGCTCAACCAGCAGGCTGATGTTCGGGACAGAGGGCACGCTCAGGAAGGCAGGTCGAGGATCTCCAGTGCCTGCTGGGCAATCTGAAGCGACATCTCTTCCTGCATCAGGCCGGCCTTCAGCACTAAGTGTTGAAGGCGCCCTTCGCGGCCCAGTTCCTTGCCAAGGAAATCACGCTGCTCGATGCGGCGGTAAAGCGCCAGCTTTTCCTGATGCAAAGCGACGCGCCGCTCAATTTCCTTATGCAAGCCGCTGGGGCCGATGGCGGCCTCGGCACGCAGACGAACCATCAGTTCGTCGCGCAATGGCTTCGGGTCTTCGTGCTCGGCGATCCAGCGCCGCAGCTCCTTGCGCCCCGCAGCAATAATCCGGTATTGGCGCTTGCGCCCTCTGCCCGGCGCTGCGGCAAGCGCCTGCGCCCAACCGGCCTCTTCCAATCGGGCCAGCTCGCGATAGATCTGCTGATGCGTGGCATGCCAGAAATAGCCGATCGATCGGTCGAACCGCTCTGCGAGCTCGGAACCCGAGCACGGGTATTCGACCAAGGCAGTCAACAGGGCGTGCGGTAAGGACATCGGTCGAAAGAATCATTCGGAAGTCGATGCATCGCATCTTGCCTCAATCGCACACCGGTCGGCTGAAAGGCCGATGGCATCGCGGGTTCGTTCATGCAACCCGTTGCACTGCCGCTGGCGCTTGACTACATTAATGCAACCAGTTGCAGAAAGAATGCCGAAATCGCCATGGATCACTTCCCTCACTTGAATGCGCCTCTCGATCTGGGGTTCACGACCCTCAGGAACCGCGTGCTGATGGGCTCGATGCATGTCGGCCTGGAAGAGGTACCGAATGGCTTCGCGCGCATGGCCGCCTTCTATGCGGAGCGGGCGCGCGGCGAGGTGGGCTTGATCGTCACCGGCGGCATTGCGCCCAACGCGCGTGGCCGGCCGATGAAAGGCGGGGCCACGCTGGTGAACGAAGACGAAGCCGCACACCACCGCATCGTGACGCGCGCCGTGCATGCCGAGGGCGGCAAGATCGCCCTGCAGGTCCTGCACTTCGGGCGCTACGCTTATCACTCCGACCTGGTGGCGCCGAGCGCGCTTCGAGCCCCGATCAACCCGCAGGTGCCGCATGCGCTGACGACCGAAGAGGTCGAGCAGACGATTGACGACTTCACGCGCTGCGCCGCGCTGGCCCAGCACGCGGGCTATGACGGCGTAGAGATCATGGGCTCGGAAGGTTATCTGATCAACGAGTTCATCGCGGCCCGCACCAATCACCGTGAAGACGAATGGGGCGGCAGCTATGAAAACCGCATGCGCTTTCCGATCGAAATCGTCCGCCGCACGCGCGAACGCGTCGGGCCGAACTTCATCATCGTCTACCGACTGTCGATGCTCGATCTCGTCGAGGGCGGCTCGTCACTGAACGAAGTGATTCAGCTCGCCCAGGCGATCGAGGCGGCCGGCGCGACCATTCTCAACACCGGCATCGGCTGGCATGAGGCGCGCATTCCGACCATCGCGACCATGGTGCCGCGCGCAGCCTATGCATGGGTCACGCAACGCGTGATGGGCCAGGTCGGCATTCCACTGGTTACCTCCAATCGCATCAACACGCCCGAGGTGGCCGAGCGCCTGCTGGCCGAAGGCTATTGCGACATGGTGTCGATGGCGCGGCCGCTGCTCGCCGATTCCGACTTCGTGCGCAAGGCGCGGCAAGGCCGGGCCGACGAGATCAACACCTGCATCGCCTGCAATCAGGCCTGCCTGGATCACACCTTCGCTGGCAGGGTCACCTCGTGCCTCGTCAACCCACGGGCCTGCAATGAAACCGAACTCGTCATCGCCCCGACAGAAAAGCCCAAGCGCATTGCCGTCGTGGGTGCCGGCCCGGCGGGCCTGAGCTTCTCGGTCGCTGCGGCCCAGCGCGGCCATGAGGTCGTGTTGTTCGATGCGGCCGATGAAATCGGCGGCCAGTTCAACATCGCCAAGAAGATACCGGGCAAGGAAGAGTTCCATGAGACGCTGCGCTACTTCCGGCGACAGCTCGAACTGAACGGTGTGACACAGAAACTCGGTGCGCGTGTCAGCGCAGATGATCTGCTGGAAACCGGATTCGACGAAGTGGTTCTGGCCACCGGCATCCAGCCGCGCGTACCGGCCATCGATGGCATCGATCATCCGAAGGTGCTGAGCTACCTCGATGTGCTTCGCGACGGCAAGCCGGTGGGGCCCAAGGTGGCCATCATCGGCGCAGGCGGCATTGGTTTTGACGTCGGCGAGTATCTGACGCATGCTGGCCAGAGCGGCGCTACCGCCCCCGGCAAGTTCTATGAAGAATGGGGCATCGACACCGGCTACGCGCAAGCGGGTGGCCTGCGCCCGACGCAAGTCGAAGCGCCGGCGCGCAGCGTGCATCTGTTGCAGCGCAAGTCGACGAAGGTCGGCGACCAGCTCGGCAAGACCACTGGCTGGATTCACCGAAGCGCCTTGAAGGCGCGCGGCGTGGCGATGAGTTCGGGGGTGAACTATGAGCGCATCGATGATGAAGGCCTGCATCTGTCGATCGATGGCGAGAGCCAGCTGCTGGCCGTCGACCACATTGTTGTTTGTGCAGGCCAGGAGCCTCAGCGTGAGCTGTACGGCGCGCTGATTGCTGCCGGCCGCTCGGTGCACCTGATCGGTGGCGCCGACGTGGCCACCGAACTCGATGCCAAGCGGGCCATCGATCAAGGCACACGCCTGGCCGCCCGAATCTGATTCGGCGCATCAACCACCACGCCCAGTCTGTTCAAACCCGTTCCATCCAAACCCATTCTGTTCAAGATTTCCAGGAGAACCTCATGTCCGAAGCCCTCACGAACATCCCCCCTGCTGTTGCTCGTTCACTCGACACCTGGCATCAGATGATTGCCCAGCGCGACCTCAGCACGCTCTCTGCCATCGTCCATCCGGAGGCGGTGTTCCGTTCGCCAATGGGCAACTCGGCCTACGCCCCGGCTTCGGCGCTGATCCTGGCGCTGTCCACCGTCATCCAGGTCTTTGAAGACTTCGCCTATCACCGCGAACTGACGAGCGACGATGGCCTGAACGTGGTGCTGGAGTTCAGTGCGCGCGTGGGCGACAAGCAGCTCAAAGGCATCGACCTGATCCGCTTCAATGAAGACGGGCAGATCGTCGAGTTCGAAGTGATGGTTCGACCGATGAGCGGCCTGCAAGCGCTGGGTGCCGAGATGGGGGCGCGCCTGGGCGAGAAGATGCCCAACTTCAAGGTCAAGGCCTGATCAAGCGCGGGTTCCAGGTGACCGGCATTCCATGCATTGATTGGCGGCATGGCGGATCGAGCAATGCGCGTGGCACAGTGAACATAACCATTTATTCCTGCGCATTAAATCTGGCGTCAGATGACAGTTTCGTGATGACCTTCACCCTGACACAGGAAATTGACCAAACGCCATGACAGGTATCGAATGCGATCACCGAATCAAAGGCGGGCGCCAGATGCCGCCAGATGCCCGCTGCACGGCGCGCCGCGAAGTAAGCCTTGTGAAAGAAACAACACTCCGCTCATCTATCAAGCCATGCGACTGGATCAGCAACGCGGCTGACCGACAGCGTCGAGGCTCGATCGCGCCGACATCCAACCTTCACCGAGCAAGGCTTGCGCGCGCAGGTCCTGGCTTAAATCCAGGGCCCCACCCTCTCTCTGGCTTCATCCAGCAAGCCCATTTGAATGCGCCTGCGCGGCTACATGGCCTGTGTGCGCCTGTGCCACTTGATCTTCTGAATCCTTGCCGCCTATGCACCCCGGCAAGCGACGCTGTGTAAACGGGTGCATTTGCTTTGAATGGAGTCATCCATGTCCAGATTTATTCCGCAAGGCAGCTACCTTCAATCAACATCACAAGTCAATGTGAACCTCTATGGCAAGGCCCAGCGCCGAGACCAAAGCTGGATTGCCAGTGGCGCCAACATCACCAATTTGTCCGGCGGCCTGGTCAACTGGGACGGCAGCTTGCAGCCTGAGAACGACCCGGCGCCCAGCTCCGGCTTCGTGCCTAATGGCAGCTACCAGAAGACGACGGAGAACGTGTCGGTTGCGCTGTCGGCCTACTGCCGAAAGATCGATGGCAGTTGGCAATGGACCAGCCTGGACATCACGAAGTACACGCCAGCCAATGGCGACATTGCCAACATCAATGGCGAATTGGTGATTCAAAAGAAATAAACCGCAGCGCCGTCATTCAGGCACTGGCATCGAAGCCATCGCCTGTTGGCGGCCAGCCTTTGCATCGCACTTCGGTATGCGATGTAAAGCACCGGCGACACGAGTCAAAGAACGAGCCTGTCGAGATCGATGGGCTCGTTCAACATGAACTCATTCAGCATCAGAGCGAAGTTTCAAACAGCCTGTTCGTTTCAGTGCCTGCCGCGCCTAGGATGACGCGTCGCCCACCCACAGGCCGAGGAGAACTTCAAGATGAACCCCAGCTCCGGCCTGGCAAGCTTGTTCCCCGGATTCGAGCATCGCAGCGTGGTGGTCGATGGCGGCGTGCAGATTGCCGCCACGATCGGCGGCTCGGGCCCGCCGCTGTTGATGCTGCATGGCCATCCGCAGACCCGTGCGCTTTGGCATCGCGTCGCGCCTGCGCTGGCGCAGACCCACACCTTGGTGATGGCCGATCTGCGCGGCTATGGTGATTCATCGAAGCCAGCGGGCACGGCCGATCACGGCAACTATGCCAAGCGCGTGATGGCCCAGGATCAACTCCAGCTGATGCGCGAGCTGGGCTTCGCCCGATTCGACGTACTGGCCCATGACCGCGGCGCACGCGTGGCCCATCGACTGGCGATGGACCATTCCAAAGCCGTGTCGCGCCTGATCCTGCTGGACATCGCACCGACGCTTGCGATGTACGAGCAGACCACCGGAACATTTGCGCGCGCCTATTGGCACTGGTTCTTCCTGATCCAGCCCGCGCCG
>CAXTCD010000066.1:0-23869 GCA_964242145.1 uncultured Rhizobacter sp. | reverse complement strand
GTCTTGCCGGTCTGGCGGTCACCGATGATCAGCTCGCGCTGGCCACGGCCGATCGGCACCATCGAGTCGATCGACTTCAGGCCGGTCTGCAGCGGCTGGTCCACCGATTTACGTGCGATCACGCCCGGGGCGATCTTTTCGATCGGGGCGGTCAGCTTGGCGTTGACCGGGCCCTTGCCGTCGATTGGCTGGCCCAGCGCGTTGACCACGCGGCCCTTCAGTTCAGGGCCGATCGGCACTTCCAGAATGCGGCCGGTGCACTTGACCGTGTCGCCTTCGGAGATGTGTTCGTATTCACCCAGGATCACCGAGCCGACCGAGTCGCGCTCGAGGTTCAGCGCCAGGCCGTAGGTGGGCGTTCCGTCGCTACCAGCCGGGAACTCCAGCATTTCGCCTTGCATCACATCGGACAGGCCGTGAATGCGGACGATGCCGTCAGTGACCGACACGACGGTCCCTTGGTTGCGGATGTCCGCCGACGCGGTGAGCCCTTCAATGCGGCTCTTGATCAGTTCGGAAATTTCAGCGGGATTCAATTGCATTGCTTTCTCCGGTCCGCGGGCACATGGCCTGCTGGTTCAGATGCTGTCGCTGACGCAGCCCTCGGCGAGGAATTCGCCGGAGGGTCACGCGGTCAGCGCCACCTTCATTTGTTCAAGACGGGCCTTGACCGAGGTGTCGAGCACCTCGTCGCCAACCACCACACGAATGCCGCCGATCAGTTCGGGATCCACCTGCACGCTGGCGTTCAGCTTGCGCGCAAACCGCTTCTCCAGCGATTCGACAATGCCGGTCAACTGACCTGCATCGATCGGAAACGCGCTGTACACCAAGGCGTCCGACACTCCGGTGCTCGTGTTGACGAGCCCATGGAACTGAACGGCCACCTCGGGCAATACAGCCAGGCGGCCGTTATCGATCAAGGCACGCAGCAGATTGCGGATGCTGTCGGACAGCGGCGTCTGGGCGACTTCGCTGACCACGTCGAACACTTGCGCGTCCGACGTTTTGGGGTCACTGGCGAACTGACGCAGCTGCGCATCGGCAGCCACGGCAGCAATCGCGTCGAGTTGCCCGGCAATCTGCTTCAGGTCGCCGGAGCGAGCGACCTGGAACAGCGCTTCTGCGTAGGGGCGGGCGATGGTTGCAAGCTCGGCCATGGTCAGAGCTCAGTCTTCAAGCGACCCAACAGCTCGGCGTGAACGCCGGCGTTGACTTCTTTGCGCAGGATCTGCTCTGCGCCCTTGACGGCCAGCGCGGCGACCTGCTCACGCAAGGCATCGCGCGCCTTGGTCATGGCTTGCTCGGCTTGCGCCTGCGCATCAGCCAGAATCCGTGCGCCCTCTTGGCTGGCCCGCAGCTTGGCCTCTTCGACGATCGACTGCCCGAGGCGCTCGGCATCTGCCAAGCGTTTGGCCGCGTCGTCGCGAGCGGCTGACAGCTGTTCACCGACACGTTGCTGCGCGTTGGCGAGTTCGGCCTTGGCCTTATCGGCCGCAGACAGACCTTCAGCGATCTTGGCTGCACGCTCGTCCAGGGCCTTCGTCAACGGAGGCCAGACATAGCGCATCGTGAACCATACAAGGATCGCAAAAACGATCGCTTGCAGAAACAGGGTTGCATTGATATTCACAGCACGATCCTTTCAACCGTGAAAGGGACTCGGTTGCTTAGTGCAGAACGAATGGGTTGGCGAACGCGAACAGCAGCGCAATGGCCACACCGATCAGGAACGCAGCGTCAATCAGACCGGCCAAGATGAACATCTTGGTTTGCAGTTCGTTCATCAGTTCTGGCTGGCGAGCCGAGGACTCGAGGAACTTGCCGCCCATCAATGCGATGCCGATCGATGCGCCGATAGCGCCCAGACCAACGATAAGACCACAAGCCAGCGCGACGAGACCGAGGATGTTTTCCATGATTACTCCGAAGTTTGAATAGAAAAGGACAGACAAGAAAAAAGCAGAAACTCAGTGCGCGTCGTGCGCCTGACCGGTGTAAATCAGCGTCAGCATCATGAAAATGAACGCCTGCAGCGTGATCACGAGAATGTGGAACAGGGTCCAGACGGTACCTGCCACAACATGCCCAATCCCCAGCCAGAACCCACCTGCCAAAGGATTGAACTGCCAAGCCCACACGCCGCCCATCAAGGCGATGAGCATGAACACCAGTTCGCCGGCAAACATGTTGCCGAACAGCCGCATCCCGTGCGAAACCGTCTTGGCGGTGAACTCGATCAGCTGCATCAGCAGGTTCACCGGATAAAGAAACCACTTGTCGCCAAACGGCGCAGCCACCAGCTCATGCGCCCAACCGCCAGCGCCCTTGATCTTGACGTTATAGAAGAGGCAGATCAGCAACACGCTGGTCGATAGGCCGAGCGTGGTCGACAGGTCGGCCGTCGGCACCACGCGCATGTATTCCTTGAAGCCGATCGCCGGGGCCACGCCATGCCAGAGGCTCGGAATGAAGTCGACCGGCAGCATGTCCATCGCGTTCATCAGGAAGATCCAGACGAACACCGTCAAGGCGAGCGGCGAAATGAGCTTGCGGCTCTTCTCGTTGTGGATCACGCCCTTGGCTTGGTTCTCGACCATCTCGGCCAGGATTTCGACCGCAGCCTGAACGCGGCCCGGCACACCGGCGGTAGCGCTGCGCGCCACGCGCCACAACAGGAAGCAGCCCAGCGCACCCAGGAGCACCGAATAGAAAACGGAATCCAGATTGAACAGGCTGAAGTCAACGATGGTTGACTGCTTGACGCTCTGAAACGAAAAGTCCTTTTGCAGATGCTGCAAATGGTGTTGGATGTACTCGCTGGCTCCAGGGCCAGATGCACTGTGAGCAGTGTTCGCTTCGGCAGACATGTCGAATCAGACTCTCGTAGTTTGTATCTCTGTCACCACCGGCGGCCCGCGTTTCTTATGAAGCAGAACCAGCCAGCTCGCCTTTGTGCTCACGATCATTCCTGCCAGCAAGGCCAGCCAGTTCACATCGTGTGCTGCCACCGCAACCGCCACCAACATGGCGACTGCGACAGCGATCTTTACCAACTCCCAGAACATGAATCCCACAGCGGCTGCTGCCGGATTCGTTGCTCTCTTTGTCATTCCCCTGGCCATCAACGCACCAGGAACTACCACTGCGGCAACGCCATACAGCGCTGACCAAGTCGATGCATCGGAGCGTGTGACGCCCCAAACAACCAAGATGCATAACAAGCCCATCAGTGCCTGCATCGCGACGACACGCCAGGGCGAGACCATCGGGAGCTTGGCTTTCAAGACCTTAGCTTCGTCGGAGGTGAGCGTCTTGAAAGGTGCTTCTTCCGCCTCATCTGAGCCCAGGGCACGGCCGTCTGTGTTGGTCATGTCTTGGTTCAAAGGGCGTTTTCAGCTGAGCCGCGGGATTATATACGTGGAAACCCAGCAGTCCTGTCTAGACATGCACCATCACTTCATGTCGGTGCGATGCGGCCCCGGATCGGGGCGGCGATTCTCGTCGCGCTAGCACTCGGGTTGGCGCCAGAGTCAGCCGTAGATATTGGCGGGCAAGCCAGCCACGTCGACCTGCAGCGTCAGCACGTGCCCGGCCCAGGGCTGTTGCGCCGACTCTTCCTGCGGACGCTTCTCGCGCGAGGTGGTGATGTAAAGCGTCTTCAGGTCAGCGCCACCGAAGCAAGGCATGGTCGCGCAACGCACCGGCAAGCGGACCTCGCGCAGCACTTCGCCTTGCTGCGAAAGACGCAGCAGGCGTTGGCCTTCGAACATCGCAACCCAGTACGCGCCTTCGGCATCGACCGCCGCGCCGTCGGGCCGGCCCCCATAGGTCTGCAGATCCTGATCGACTTGCTTCAAAGGGAAGCTGGTGAACACGCGGCGGTTCGCGATGCTGCCGCTTGCAGCCTCGAAGTCAAAGGCATAGATAGTGTGGGCCTTGGTATCGCTCAAGTACATCGTGCGCGAATCAGGGCTCCAGCCCAGGCCATTGCAGACCGTCAACCCATCGCTCATGCGAACCAATGAACCCGCGGCATAACGATGCAAAGACGCGAGTGCCGGATCGCGCGGTTCATAGATCGTGCCGGCCCAGAAGCGGCCTTGCGGATCACACTTGCCATCATTGAAGCGCTCGGTCTTCGGATCGTACGGCGGCGCGGCCAGCGCGGTGCGTTGGCCTGTTCGCGAGTCGAAGCGCCACAAGCCATCGCGCATGGCGATCAGCAGGCCGCCATCGGCCATCGGCGCGATGCTGGCGACATCGGTTTCGAACGACCAGCGGTCATGGTGCTTCGAAACCGGATCGAAGCGGTTCAGCGCATGGCCTGGAATGTCGCACCAGTAAAGCACTTGCTCGGTGGGGTGCCACAGCGGCGATTCGCCCAATACGGAGGCCGGCGCATCGATCGGCGCGATGCGCTCATTCGTCAGGTCAGTCATCACACAGCCGCCACGTCGATCTTCATCCAGCCTTCGGTCGACTCGCCGGCCGCTACCGTGCGAACGCCGTTCGCCGCCGGGTCGGCCATGTGCAAAGCGTCGCTGACATGGCTGACCGGCTCGACACAGAAATACGGCTTCGTGGGCGGCGTATAGACCACGAGGTGCTTCAGCGACGAGGTCAGCTGCAACGAGAACTTCGCGTCGGTGATCTTCGCCAGGCCCTTCCAGCCATCGAAGCAGTGATCGAAATCGAGCTGGGCCACATCCCCATCGATGCCCGCTTGCGGAAGCTTGCGCACCGGCAACTGTGTTTCGTCGGATTCCCAGCGCTCGCTCAACTCGATCGACAGATGGCTGCCTTCGCGCTTCGGGAAATAAGGATGCCAGCCCAGCCCGAACGGCTGCTCAAAGTCGGCCAGGTTCGTCAGCACCAGGCGCACGCCCAGTTGCTGCGGCGTCAACGTGAAATGCTGGTGGGCCTCGAACGGAAACGGCCAATGTTCATCGGGGGTGTGGCGATAACGCAGCACCAACTCGCTCTCGCTCGATGATGCGACCTCCCAGGCGCGCAACCACGCAACACCGTGCACCGAATGCGGGTTGTCGTCGAAGTTCTTCACCGTCGTGTAGTCCTGGCCCTTCCAATGAAAGCGGCGATACCCCAAGCGGTTGGAATAAGGAATCATCGGGAAGCTGCTGCTCAGGCGCGAGGTCGCGAGCTGTGCCGGCTCGGTCGAGCGCATCAGGGGTTCGGTGCCATGCCACAGGCCGGCGATGGAGCCTCCCAAGTCGGGCCGCACGGCCAGGCGCAGCGCGCCTGCACGAAGTTCAAAGATGGAGATCGACGTTTCGCTCATGGAATCCTGGCAAATAAGGTGAGATGAAATCTGCGGGCGATCCTACTGTGTTCAGGCGGCCATCTCGGTCGTCGGCCGCAGGCGCACCCGCCATCGAGCGCGACATCAGAAGCAGCTGACAACCAAGCCACTCACGCATGCCAGGCCAAACCATCGACGCTTGCGGGGATCAACCGAGATCGGCCTTCAGGTAATGCGCGCCGGGGATCGGGTTGTAGTAATACGGTGGAATGGTCTCGAAGCCCAGCGTGGCATAGAGGCCACGCGCGGACTCCATGTCGTCCAGCGTATCGAGCAACATCGCCGAGTAACCTGCGCGTCGAGCGTCATCCAGCAGGCGTTGTGCCATCAGCCGGCCCAGGCCGAAGCGGCGAAACGCCGGCCTCACATAAAGGCGCTTCATCTCACAGGCGTTCGCCACATCGGCATCGGGCATTGGCCGAAAGGCGCAACAGCCTGCCACCTCGCCATCGATCATCGACAACAACAACTGGCCGTCGGGATGCCCGTATTCGCCTGGCAGCGAATCGAGTTCGTTTTCGAAATCCTGAAAGCCGAGGTCAATGCCCAGGCTCTGCGCGTACTCACGAAAGATCAAACGCGCGGCCTCGATCAGCTCATCGGTATCCGGCGTCAACAGTTTGATTTCAGGGGTGTCCATGCGATGTTTCTAAGGCACGAAGCCGCGGCCCATGGCGACGGGTCACAACGGCAAACAGATCACGGTGATGCACATGGCCCGTGGCCCGGTTTCGAACAGCTCATGGACATCTCGAAGACGCAAAGATAACCCGGAGCCGCCACCCCTGCCCGCTGGCCCCACCGCGAACAGATTCATGCCGCGTCAGGCCCCACCCATTGCTCGAAGGCCTGCACTGCGGAATTCTGTTTCAAGACGCTTCCGCTACCATTGCGGGCTGCCCGTCAGGCACCTCTTTTTTGCTGGCGCGTTCGACCGATGTAGGTCGACCCGTCTTGCCGGCCGCACCGCGGCCTTTCACGAGCCCGTTCCGCATGAACTTGTTCTGCTTGCGTTTATCGCAGCGCGTCAGCGCCTTCTCCCTCGCCGCCTCCCTCCCGGTTTTCTTATCGCTCGGCCTGGCTTCGGCGCATGCTGCCGACGACCCGCTCAACAGCGGCACCTTCAGCGCGCCGGTCTATTCGCCCGCGGCCTCTGCCAGCGGTGTCAGTGGCTCCAACACCGGCAATGCCAACGGTGCGGCAGGCAACAACAATCCGCATCAGGGTGATTACTCCGGAGCACCGGGAACACGACGAGGCGATAACGATGAGCTCGCACGCCGCACCGAGCTGCCAGCGGCCAAGCCGAGCGAATACCAGAAGTTCGTCGAAGCCGCGACGGGCCGCCAGTTGCCGGTGTTCGGGTCGAGCTTCTTCGCCGATGCCACCAAAGGCTTCGCGACCGTCGACAACCTGCCGGTCTCGGGCGACTACACCGTTGGCCCGGGAGACGAGATCACGGTGCGCGCCTGGGGCGCGATCGACATCGACTACCGCACGACAGTCGATCGCAATGGCCAGGTCAACCTGCCCAAGGTGGGCAGCTTCACGGTCGCAGGCACGAAGGCGTCCGAGCTGGAGAAGCAACTGCGTGCACAGATCGGCCGGCTGTATACGAACTTCAACCTGAGTGTCTCGCTCGGCCAATTGCGCGGCGTGAAGGTCTTTGTCGTCGGACCCGCGCGGCTGCCTGGCGTCTACACCGTGTCGAGCCAGGCGACCTTGCTGTCGGCCGTGGTCGCTGCCGGCGGCCCCGGCCCGAATGGATCGATGCGCAAGGTGCTGCTGCGCCGCAATGGCGCGGTGGTGTCGGAACTCGACATCTACGGCTTCCTCGTTCAAGGCGACAAGTCCAAAGACCTGCAACTGGCGGCTGGCGACGTCGTCGTGTTCCAGCCCTCAGGCCCACGCGTGGCCTTGAATGGCCCGCTGGACACCGCCGGCATCTACGAACTCAAGTCTGCCGAAGAGCCGCTGCAAGAACTGCTGCGCTATGCCGGCGGGCAACCGGTGCTCGCCAATCCGAACAAGGTGCAGATCGAACGCATCGATGCCAACCTGACGCCGGCGGCCCGTTTCGTCGAAGAGTTCAAGCTCGATGCCAACGGCCTGCAAAGGCAACTGCGCGATGGCGACATCGTGACCTTGCAGGCCATCTCACCGCAGTTCGCAAACGCAGTCACGCTGAAAGGACATGTCGCGCAACCCCTGCGTTATGCCTACACGCCCGGCATGCGCATCCGCGATCTGATTCCGAACAAGGACGCATTGATTTCGCCGGACTTCTATCGCCGCAAGAACCTGCTGGTGCAGTCGCTGGACGAAGACGACGAAAGCTTCAGCGATGCCGACATCGAGGCCGACAAGGCTTTGTCCTCGACCCGCGCGGACCCGCCCGACGCCAGCGAAGCCCGGCGCTATCGCTCCCGGTCGGAGCGCCTTCGCCGCTCGGAAGATCGCGCGGCCACCGAACGTGCCCGCAAGGCGCCGGCCGCGTTGTTCGACGAGTTGAACTGGGATTACGCGGTCATCGAACGGCTCGGCCCGGAACTCAATACCCTGGTCATTCCGTTCAACCTCGGCAAGGTCGTGCTGCATGGCGATGAAGGCGCCAACATCGAGCTGCGCGCAGGCGACGTGGTAACGGTGTTCGGCCAGAAAGACATGCGCGTGCCGCTCTCGAAGCAGACGCGGCTGGTGTCGCTTGAAGGCGAGGTCGGTGCGCCTGGCGTCTATCAATTGCTGCCTGGCGAAACGCTGCCTCAGCTGCTGAGCCGCGCCGGCGGGTTCACGCCACAGGCTTATGTCTATGGGCTCGAATTCACCCGCGAAGAGACCAAGATCCGTCAGAAGGAAAATCTGAAGGAAGCCATTGCCCGGCTGCAATCGCTGGCCGCGACACAAAGCGCACGCGACGCGGCCAACCGCCGCGACGAAGCCGCGGGCGACCGCAGCGCTTCCGTCAGTGCGGCCGCAACACAGGTGCAGATGTCGCGGCTCAGCCGCGTCGAGCCGAATGGCCGGATCGCTCTGGAACTCAATCCCACCGACAGCGCCTTGGAAGCTTTGCCGGACGTACCGCTCGAAGCCGCTGACCGCATCATCGTGCCGTCGCGGCCCGGCTTCGTGACCGTGGCAGGCGCCGTCGTCAACAGCAATGCCTTGCTGTGGAAGCCGGGCCGCACGGTGGGCGACTACCTGAAACTGGCCGGCCTCGATGAAGCAGCGGAGCCAGCCAACATGTTCGTGCTGCGCGCCGACGGCACCGTGACACATGCCAATGATCGCCACGGCTTCTTCCGCAGCGGCCTCGAATCGCAGCCGGTCCAGCCGGGCGACGCGATCATCGTGCCGACTCAGCTGGACTTCGAAACCTGGGGCCGCGCGCTGATGCGCAACCTGAAAGACTTCGGGCAGATCTTTTATCAATTCGGCCTCGGCGCCGCCGCCATCCACACCCTGCAGAACTGACATGAGCCTCATCGAATCGAATGCCAAGGGTGGGCAGGAAGCCGAGTTTGAAGACGACGGCCCATCGGTCGGACTGCTGGACCTGCTGACCTGGGTCGGCGAAGGCAAGAAAGTCATCGCCATCGTCACGGTGCTCGCGGGCCTTGCCGGCCTCGGCATCGCGCTGCTGCTGCCGAATGTCTACACCGCCCGCACGACGCTGCTGCCGCCCAACTCGCAGCAGCAAAGCGGCTCAGCGGCCGCCTTGGCCGCGCTGGGCTCGCTGGGCGGACTGGCCGGTGGCCTGGGCGCCAAGACGCCCGATGATCTTTATCTCAGCCTGCTCAAGAGCGACACCGTGCAGCGCGCGCTGGCCACCAAGTTCGACCTCTACAAGCGCTACCAGGTCGAGACTTATGAGGTGCTGCGCAAGGTGATGTCGCAATACATCCACGTTGCATCCGACAAGAAGTCCGGCGTCATCACCGTGGAAGTCGATGACAAGGAACCCCAATTCGCGGCCGATCTGGCCAATGCCCATTCGGCCGAGATCACCAAGCTGCTGGGCCGGCTGGCCGTCTCGGAAGCGCAGCAGCGCCGCATGTTTTTCGAGCAGCAGCTCAAGGACACCAAGGAGAACCTGATCCAGGCCGAACAGTCGCTGCGCCAGGTGCAGGAGAAATCGGGCATGGTCGTGCTCGACAAGCAGGCCGAAGCCATCATCGCCAGCGTCGCGCAATTGAAGGCCGCGATCGCCGAACGTGAAGTGCGGTTGAAGGTGCTGCGCACCTCGGCCACGGCCGAGAACCCCGATGTGATGCGCCTCAACTCCGAACTGGGCGCGTTGCGCAGCGAGTTGTCGCGTGCGGAGTCATCGGCTGGCAATTCCACCGAAGGCAGCACGGGCCTGGACATTCCGGTGGGCAAGCTGCCCGCCGCATCGGTCGACTACATTCGCGCGCGCCGTGAACTGAAGTTCCAGGAGACGATGCTCGAAAGCATGCTGCGCCAGTTCGAGATCGCGAAGCTTGACGAAGCCAAGGATGCGCCCGCCTTGCAGCAAGTCGATGTCGCCATCGCACCGGACCGCAAGGCCAAGCCGGCCCGTGCCGTCATCGTGTTAGCTGCGACTTTTCTCGCGCTGCTGATCTCGATGATGTGGGTGATCTTCCGGCGCTATCAGGCGCTGGTGCGCGAGCAAAACCCAGAGAACGCCCGCGCCTGGGACCAGCTGTCGCGCGCCTGGCGACTGCGCGGCTGAGCCCTCGCGGGGCCAGCGCGTTACAGCGTCAGCTCACCGCGGATGCAGCTCATGCTGCGTCCGCCGACCCAGACGGTATCGCCTTCCTTCTCGATGCTGACGCGGCCCGCCCGCGCGAGCCGCATGCCTTGTGCGGCGACATAAGCGGCGGGCGCCAGGCCTTCGGCGATCAGCCATTGCGCGAGGCCGGCATTCAAGCTGCCGGTGACCGGGTCTTCGGTGATGCCAATGGATGCCGCAAAGGCACGCACCTCGAACTGGCTGTCGCCACCGGCGACGCGTGGCCCGATGACACCGACCTTCGGCAACTGCTTGAGGGCCGCGTGATCGGGCTCCAAGGCCAACACCGTGGCGGCATCGTCCACCATCAGGCCCAGCCACCGCGGGCCGTTGTCCAGCCATTGCGTGGCCCGCACGCGCTCGGCCGACAAACCCAGTGCGCTCAGCACCGCCGCCAAGGTCGCGGCATCCACCGGTTCGCGGCGCAGCGGCGGCGCCGCAAACGCTGCTTGTTCGCCCTGCAGGCGGATTCGCACCAGGCCGACGGCACATTGCTGCACCACTTGTCGCCGCACCTTCGGCTCACCGCCGGCACCCAGCCAGGCGTGGCAGCTGCCGAGGGTCGGATGGCCCGCAAACGGCAGCTCGCCACCGGGCGTGAAGATGCGCAGACGGTAGTCGGCCGCCAGATCGGTGGGCGGCAGCAGGAAGGTGGTTTCGGACAGGTTCGTCCAGCGCGCGAACGCCGCCATCTGCGCGTCGCTCAAGCCATCGGCATCGTGTACGACGGCCAAGGGGTTGCCGAGCAACGCGCGGTCGGTGAACACATCGACCTGCGTGAAGCGAAAGCGCCTGGGTGGTTCACCACGGCCTGTATCCATGTGGCCTGTATGCGTCATGCCGGCTCCGACAAGGTTTGCGCGAGGGTTTGGGCCAGCGCCTGAATGCCACGGGTGATCTGCTCCGGCGACACCGTGACGAACGACAAGCGCAGCGTGTTGGCCTTCGGATGATCGGCATAGAACGCCGAGCCTGGCACATAAGCCATGCCCTGAGCCACCGCCTTCGGCAGCATCGTTACCGCATCGATCTGCGGCGGCAGCTCGACCCAGAAGAACATGCCGCCCTTCGGCACATTCCAGTGGCACCCGGCGGGCATGTGCGCCGAAAGCGCCGCCGCCATCGCATCACGCTGGGCGCGGTAGCGGGCGCGAATGGTCGGCACATGCGTCGTCAGAAAGCCATCGCGAATGACTTCATACACCACGCGCTGGTTGAAGCCCGGCGTGTGCAGATCGGCGGCCTGCTTGGCCTGCAGCAGCTTCGGATACAGCGCCTTCGGTGCCACGACATAGCCCAGCCGCAAGCCCGGCGCCAGCACCTTCGAGAACGAGCCGAGGTACACCACGCCTTCGGGCCACAGCGAGGCCAGCGGCGCGGCCGGCGGCTCATCGAACCACAACTCACCATACGGGTTGTCTTCGACCAGCGGCAAGCCGAGCGCCTGCGCCGCCGAGACCAACGCTGCGCGCCGAGCCGCGCCGATGGTGCGGCCGCTCGGGTTCTGGAAGTTCGGCAGTGCATACAGGAAACGCGCGCCTCGCGCAGCCTGCAACTCATCGGGCAAGGGGCCGTCATCGTCACACGCCACCGACAGGAATTCCGGCTCGCACGGCGTGAAGGCCTGCAGCGCGCCCAGATAGGTAGGCGACTCCACCGCGACCCGGCTGCCTTCGTCGATCAGCACCTTGCCGACCAGATCGAGCCCTTGCTGCGACCCAGTCGTGATCAGCACCTGCGACGGATCGACGTGAATGCCGTGCCCGGCCAATTCGGTGGCCACCCATTCACGCAGCGGCCCGAAGCCCTCGCTTGCCGCGTACTGCAAAGCCTCGCGCGGGGCATCGGCCAAGACGCGGCGCGTGGCCTCGCGCATCGCTTCGATCGGAAAGGTATCGGGCGACGGCAAGCCGCCGGCCAGCGAAATGATGCCCGGCTGCTCGGTGACTTTGAGGATCTCGCGAATGACCGAGGGATTCATGCGCGCCGCACGGCGCGCCAAGGTCCACGGAGAAGATGTCGTCATGAAAACTCCAGGTTCGAAATGATTCGCCCCGGCTGCTCAGGCAGCCGGGGCGGGAACGGCAGACACGGTGCCCACTGGCATTCTCTTGCCAATGAAGACCGTGGCGATCACCGCCAGCGAAAACACCAGGGTGACCGCATTCAAACGCTCACCCAGCACCGGCACCGCAAACAGCAAGGTCAAGAACGGCTGCACCAGTTGCACCTGGCTGACGCGCATCGTGCCGCCCAGCGCCAGGCCGCGATACCACGCGAAGAACCCGAGCCACATCGAAAACAGCGTCACATAGCCAAACCCGACCCACGCACCGGCCGACACCGCCTGCACCGGCTGAGCGATCCAGGCCAGCGGCACACTGAATGGCAGGCTGATCACCAACACCCAGCAGATCACATGCTCGGCCCGCCACTGCGTCGACAGCCGAGCCCCGGCGACATAGCCGATCGCGCCACTCACCACCGCGCACAGCAACAAGCCATCGGCCCACTGGACCCCGCTGCCTCCGAACAGCGCAAACGCCATCACCAGCACGAAGCCAATCAAGGCACAGGCCCAGAACCCGAAGGATGGCCGCTGGCGCAAGACCAGCGCCGCCACGATCGCCGTACCCAGCGGCAGCAGGCCGGTGACGACCGCCGCGTGCATCGCATCGACGTCTCGCAGTGCCAGGCCGAGAAAAACCGGGAACCCGACCACCGTGCCGAGCGCGCTGACGATCAACGGCACCCCATGCTGCGCACGTGGCCGCGGCGCCGAACTCAGCATCAGATAGATCACGCTCAGCAAGCCTGCCACCGCAGCACGCCCTCCCGCGACAAACCACGGCGAAAGCTGCGGATCGGCAGCCGAGCCCACTGCCAGACGCGTCATCGGCGTCGTCAAGGAAAAGATGGTGACGCCCAGCAAGCCGAGCCACAGGCCTTTATTTTCTTGGTTCATAAAATCAGTCTAGGTCCCGAGACCAGCACAGAACCAATACACTTAAACGGAACAGACCGCAGACTGTATTGGCTGCATTGCCAGCACAGATCATCCCCGGACATCCGCGTACGTGCCCCATGAACGTCTCCTCTCCACTGGCCCGCAATGCCGCTTCCACACTGACCGAGCAGCTGTCAGACCGTTTTGCGGCTCACATCCGACAACGCCTGATCGCCCCCGGCTCCCGCCTGCCCTCGGTGCGTGAATGCGCCAAACGGCATGCCGTGAGCCCACACACGGTGGTCGCGGCCTATGACCAATTGCTTGCGCAGGGCTTGGTCGAAGCCCGCAAGCAACGCGGCTTTTTCGTTCGCGATCAGTCTCACGGCACGCCCTCGTCGGCAGACGAACCCTCGGCTGCGCATCGCTCGCCGCGCCCTGCCGCGCCGGTCAGCGCCACCGCGCTGGTGCGCGGCATGTTCCAACCCCCTGGCTCGCGGCCCATGCCGGGGCTGGGCACCTTGCCTGCGGAGTGGCTGGACCTGCCGATGCTCAGCAAGGCACTGCGCCGCGTCAGCCAAGGCGCGCAACTCGGCCCGCTGTTACTTCAATATGGCGAGCCGGCCGGCGACTTGCGCCTGCGCACCGTGCTGTCGCGCCGGCTGAGTGACCTGGGCATTGCGGCCGTGCCTGAACAGATCGTCACCACCCTGGGCGCCACACAGGCGCTCGACATCGTGACCCGCACGCTGCTTCGCGCTGGCGACACCGTGCTGGTCGACGAGCCGGCCTGGCCGATCGAATACGCACGGCTGATCGCGCTCGGCCTGCGCATCCTCGCGGTGCCTCGCGGCGAAGACGGGCCTGACCTGGCCGTGATGCAGCAGTTGATCAACGCCCAGAAGCCACAAGACCGGCCGCGTCTCTACATTACTGTGTCTGTGCTTCACAACCCGACCGGCGCCTCTTTGTCGCTCGCTCATGCGCATCGGCTGCTGCAGCTGGCCCAGGCGAACGATCTGCACATCGTCGAAGACGATACCTACGCGCATCTCGCATCGCCCCATTTGCCGCGCCTGGCCGCGCTCGACTCACTGGAACGCGTCATCTACATCTCCGGGTTCTCGAAGATCCTGGTGCCGAACTGGCGCGTCGGCTTCCTGGCCGCATCGCCCACGCTGATCGATCGGCTGATCGACACCAAGATGCTGACCAGCCTGACCACCCCCGCGCTGACCGAACAGGCCTTGGCCCATTGCCTGGAAAGCGGGCTGCTGCGCCGGCATGCCGAACGCGTGATGCAGCAGCTGGACACCGCGCGCGCGCGGTCAGTGAAGCTCGCTGAAAGCGCGGGGTGCCGCTTCGTATCGCCACCGCGTGGCTTGTTTGGTTGGCTCGATGTCGGTGCCGATACCGAACGGTTATCGCATTCGATGCTCGACGCAGGCTGGCTGCTCGCGCCCGGAACGATATTTCATGCGACGCCGCGACCGAGCACGCTGATGCGCATCAATTTTGCGAGTACACAGGACGCCCGATTCTGGCGGGCACTGGAGCGAGCACGCGATGCCCTGTGAAGACCCCGTTGCGCCCCCTCGCGCACTGACCTAAAGTCGCGGCTCGATGGCCATGTTCGAATCCACCATTCCTTTCGGCGAGCCCGAGTTGATGCGAGCCAGCTCGTTTCAACGCTACCTGCATGGGCCGGGTGGGCCGCGTGCCCACGAGGTCCACGACAACGGCATGCATCAGGTCAAGCTCAGCCCTTCGCTGATGGCCGACCTGAGCCGCTTCGAACGCAGCGGTCGATCTTCCGATGTCGTGGATGTGCTGGCCGCCTGCGTGCGTCATTCCCAGCAAGTGGTGATGTATCTGCAGATGGGCGAGTCGGTCGTACCCCTGACGGTGTTCGCCATCGAACGACTGGTGCACTGCCCGGTCAACCTCGAGGCCTTATTGCATCAACGGCCCAAGGAACTGCAGGTCCTGCATGTCGAGCCGGCCGTGTTGCGCCCACCGGGTGACGACGAGCTGTCTCTGGTGGGCGAAAACCAGCACTACCACTCGCTGCGCCCGGTACTCTGGGAACTGGCCTTGCGCGGCTCGCGCCACACGCTGCTGCCCGAGATCACCGGCACCGTGTCTTACCGCGTGGCGCCAGGCATCGATCTCGGGGCATTGCGCGTCAGCGGCGCATTGGTTGCGGCGGTTCAGCGGCTGCAAGGCGGCCGGGTGACCTTGCGCGAGATGGCCGAATGGCCTGGCCTTGATGTTGAGCGTGCCGCGCGTTTGTTGAATGCGCTGTACCTTCAATCGGGGCTGATCGTCAGCCGCACCCGGCCTGCCGCCTTTGCCGAATCCTGGTTCGGTGGCCTGGGCCGCTGAGCCTGATTCAACCCCAGCGCTGATCCACGCGCTGGCCCAAGCGGTTAACACCACGTCTCTCAGCGCGCGCCCAGCTCTTCCCAGCGCGCCATCGCAGCCAGCAAGTCCTCGTCGATCGCGGCGTAGCGCGCCTGGGCTTGGGCCAACACCTTGGCGTCACCGGCGTAGATGTCGGTTCCAGCCAGGCGATCGCCCAAAGTCTTCTGCTCCGCCTCCAACGCTTCGATGCGCGCAGGCAGGCCATCCAGCTCGCGCTGTTCCTTGTAGCTGAGCTTGGCGCGCTTCGGCGCCGCAGCGGCACGGGGCAAAGCCTCGGCAGCGGCTGGCGCTGCGGCCTCGGCCCGCGCCGGCTTGGCGCGCAGGCTGCGCGCGCGGTCGCGCTGCATCTTCCAGTCTTCGTAGCCGCCTTCGTACTCACGCCACAGGCCCGGCGTTTCATCGCCTTCCCAGGCGATCGTGCTGGTCACGACGTTGTCGAGGAAGCGGCGGTCATGGCTGACCAGGAACACCGTGCCGGCATAGCTTTGCAGCAACTCTTCGAGCAGCTCCAGCGTGTCGATGTCGAGGTCATTGGTCGGCTCATCGAGCACCAGCACGTTGGCGGGCAGCGCAAACAGGCGCGCCAGCAACAGGCGGTTGCGCTCTCCGCCCGACAAAGTACGCACCGGCGAATTGGCGCGCTCGGGCGAGAACAGGAAGTCGTTCAGATAGCTCATCACATGCTTGCGTGAGCCGGCGAACTCGACCCACTCGCTGCCGGGGCTGATGGTGTCGGCCAAGGTCGCATCGAGCTTGAGCGTGCTGCGCATCTGGTCGAAATAAGCCACTTCCAGCTTCGTGCCTTGACGCACATGGCCCGAGGTGGGTTGCAACTCGCCAAGAATGAGCTTGAGCAGCGTGGTCTTGCCGGCGCCGTTGGGCCCGATCAAACCGACCTTGTCGCCGCGCAGGATCGTGGCGTTGAAGCCGTCGACGATGATCTTCGTGTCGGCACCTTCGCCAAAGCGCATCGAGACATCGCGCAGTTCGGCGACGATCTTGCCGCTCGAGCTGCCGGTGTCGACCTCCAACCGCACTTGGCCGAGCGAATCGCGCCGCGCCTGCCGCTGCGACCGCAGCACCTGCAGCCGCTCGATGCGCGCCACGCTGCGCGTGCGCCGCGCTTCCACGCCCTTGCGAATCCACACCTCTTCTTGCGCCAGCAGCTTGTCGGCGCGCGCATTCGAAAGCGCCTCCGAGGCCAGTTGCTCTTCCTTCATGCGCTCGTAGGCGGAGAAGTTGCCGGGGTAGCTGCGGATCAGGCCGCGATCGAGTTCGAGAATGCGCGTGGCCACGCCATCGAGGAAGGCGCGATCGTGGGTGATCAGCATCACGCTGCCCTTGAAGCCCCGCAGCAGGTCTTCAAGCCAGGCGATCGAATCGAGGTCCAGGTGGTTGGTCGGCTCATCGAGCAGCAGCACTTCCGGCACCGCAACGAGCGCCTGCGCCAACGCCACCCGCTTCTTCATGCCGCCCGACAGCTCGCCGACGATGCGGTTGCCATCGAGATGCAATTGCGCCAAGGTGGTGTCGACGCGCTGCTCCCAGTTCCAGGCATCGAGCGCTTCGATGCGAGTCTGCAATGCATCGAGGTCTACGCCGTCGGCATGCTCTTCATATTGCTGCCGCACGGACTTCGCTTCGGCCACGCCGAGGCTGACGACGTCGAACACGCTGGACGACGCATCGAACACCGGCTCTTGTGGCACATAGCAAATGCGCACGCCTTGCGTTATCTGCAGCAGGCCGTCGTCCGGCTTCTCCAGGCCGGCAATGACCTTGAGTAAAGACGATTTGCCGGCGCCATTGCGGCCGATCAACCCGAGGCGCTCGCCGGTTTCGAGCGAGAACGCTGCGTTGTCGAGCAGGGCCACGTGGCCATAGGCCAGATGGGCATTGGAGAGCGAAAGAACAGCCATGGGTGCGTGCACGCCACACGAGGCCAGCCCATGCAGCAAAAAAAGGGGAAAGGCGAATTATCGGCGGGCTGCCGCCTGGCGTCACCGCCTGTTGTGCGAAACGCTTTCGAATGCGCGTTGACGCGTCACGGCCCGACCCGCAGCGCCGCCGTGAGCTGGCCGCTCAATGCGAGAACTGCGCTTCCAGCGCGTCGATGAACATCGACGCGACATCAAAGCCGGTTTGCTGGGTGATTTCCTGGAAGCCGGTCGGGCTGGTGACGTTGATCTCGGTGACACAGTCACCAATGATGTCCAGGCCGACCAGCAACAGGCCACGCGCCGCGAGGATCGGGCCGATGTGGTCGGCGATCTCTCGATCACGCGCCGACAAGGCTTGCGCCACGCCCTTGCCGCCAACAGCCATGTTGCCGCGGATCTCGCTGCCTTGCGGAATGCGGGCCAGGGCATGCGGCACCGGCTTGCCGCCAATCAGCAGCACGCGCTTGTCGCCCTGGACGATCTCCGGCAGATAACGTTGCACCATCACGGTTTGTGCGCCATGGCGGTTCAGCGTTTCGGTGATGCTGCCGAGGTTCAGGCCATCGGCGCCGACACGAAAGATGCCCATGCCCCCCATGCCATCCAGCGGCTTCAGGATGATGTCGAGATGCTCGGCATGAAAAGCCTTGATCTGTGCCGCGTCACGCGTTACCAGCGTCGGCCCGATGAACTGCGGAAACTCCATGATCGCGAGCTTCTCGGGGTGATCACGCAGCGCCGCGGGCTTGTTGAACACGCGCGCGCCTTCGCGCTCGGCCTGCTCGAGCAGATGCGTGGCATAGAAATACTCGCTGTCGAACGGCGGGTCGGAGCGCATCAGCACCCCGTCGACCTCGGCCAGCGCCAGATCGGCCGTGGGTTGTGCATCGAACCATGCCTTGGCATCGCCGGTCAGCGTGATCGCCTGGGCACGCGCGGTGACGCGGCTACCACGCTGCCAAGACAAATCCCTGGCCTGGCAGGCGAACAGGGAATGCCCCCGCGCAAACGCCTCGCGCATGATCGCGAAGGTCGTGTCTTTGTGGGTTTTGAAAGCGCTCAGCGGATCGGCAACGAACAACAGCTTCATGGGGTTCTCAGGCGGCCTGTGGTGCCCGCCACTGTTGCACAAAAAGCGCGAGGCCGCCGGCAACGACCGCCCAGAAGGCCGAGCCGATGCCCCACAGGCTGACGCCACTCAGCGTGACGAGAAACGTGATCAGCGCTGCTTCGCGATAACGGTCTTCTTTCAACGCGCTCGACAGCCCGCCGCCAATGCTGCCCAACAGCGCAAAGCCCGCAATCGCCACCACCAGCTCGCGCGGGAAGGCCGTCAACACGGCCGCCATCGCGGCACCGAACAAGCCGATGACCACGTAGATGGCCCCGCAAACCGCGGCGGCAACGTAGCGACGCGTCGGATCTTCATGCGCCTCGCGGCCCATGCAAATGGCCGCGGTGATGGCCGACAGGTTCAGGGCAAACGCACCGAAGGGCGCAAACAGCAGCATCGCCACCCCGGTCATCGTGATGAGCTTGGAGATCGGCATGTCGTAGCCGGCAGCGCGAATGGCCGCAACGCCAGGCAGGTTTTGAGACGCCATCGTGACGACAAACAAAGGCAGTGCCAGGCTGATGGCCGCAGCCAATGTGAACACCGGTGAGGTGAAAACCGGCGTCGTCCAACCCCATCGCACATCACCCAGGTGCAGCTGGCCTTGGCTTGCCGCACAGGCCGTGCCGACCAGCAAGACCACGGGTACCGCATAGCGCGGCCAGCCGCGGCGTCCGATCAGATAGGTCAGCAGCATCAGCAGCACCAGCACGAACGAAGACTTCAGCGCGACAAACGCATCGAGCCCGAAGCGCGCCAGCACGCCGGCCAGCAAGGCGTTGGCAATCGGCATCGGGATGTGCACCATCAGCCGCTCGAACCAGCCGGTGATACCGAACACCGTGATCAGCGCGGCGCAAATCAGGAACGCGCCGACGGCCTCGGCCATGCCAAAGCCGCCCGATGCCGCGGCCGTGGCCAATACGGCTGCACCTGGCGTAGACCACGCCACCATCACCGGCTTGCGCAGCCAGAGCGACGGCAGCATCGAACACAGTCCCATGCCCAGTCCCAAGGCCCACATCCACGAGCCGATCTGCTCAGCCGTGCCGCCCAGCGCCCTGGCGGCCTGGAACACGATCGCCACCGAACTCGTGAACCCGACCAGCACAGCGATGAACCCGGCAACAGCCGCCGACAAAGAAAGGTCAGAAAGGCGGATTTTCATGGGCTGTGTTGAAGCGATGGAGCGTGACACAGAAAGCCGGCTGCGGCTTGAGACAGGCTTCGCGCAACTCCGCTGTGGGTTCCGAACATCCCAAAGAGCGGCAGCATGAACTGCACCTGGCGCCGCTCAAAACTCGGGGTCGCTTAAATCTCCACCTTCGAGCCGAGCTCGACCACGCGATTGGTCGGCAGGCTCAGGAAGTCGGCTGCGGCGCTGGCGTTGTGATGCATGCTGGCGAACAGCTTCTCGCGCCACATCACCATGCCGTGGCCGAAGGTGGGAATGACGATGTCACGCGACAGGAAGTACGAAGTCTCCATGTCGTCGAGCTGAACACCATGGCCGCGCAACAGCGCCAGCGCTTCGGGAACATCCGGATCGTTCTTGAAGCCGAAGTGCAGCGTGACCTGCCAGCAATCATGGCCCAGCGGCTGCATGTCGCATCGCTTGTCGAAACCGATCCATGGCACCTCGTGGTGCTTTACGGTGACGAAGAGATTGGTGTCGTGCAGCACCTTGTTGTGCTTCAGGTTGTGCAGCAAGGCATTCGGCGTGATGCCCTGGTCACTGACCAGGAACACCGCCGTGCCAGCCACCCGCGTTGGCGGGCTGACGAACACCGCTTCGAGGAAGCTGGTCAGATCGATGGCATCGTTACGCAGCCGCTCGCGCATCAGGCTGCGGCCCTGCTTCCAGGTCATCATCAACATGAACATCACGGCGCCCACCGCGACCGGGAACCAGCCGCCATCGAAGACCTTGATGATGTTGGCCGAGAAGTAAGCGAGGTCGACAAGAAAGAAAAATCCAGTCGCCGCGAGGCACAGCGACCAGGGGTATTTCCAGCCGTAGTGAATAACGAAGAAGGTCATCGTTGTGGTGATCAGCATGTCGATCGTGACCGCAATGCCGTACGCCGCAGCCAGCTTGCTGCTTGAACCGAACATCACCACCGCCATCACGATGCAGGCGTACAGGCTCCAGTTGATAAAGGGCACATAAATCTGGCCAGCCTGCTTCACCGAGGTGTGGGTGATGCGCAAGCGGGGCAGATAGCCGAGCTGGATCGCCTGCTTGGTCACCGAGAACGCCGCAGTGATCAAGGCCTGCGACGCAATGACGGTGGCACAGGTCGCCAACGCGATCAGCGGATACAGCGCCCATTGAGGCGCCATCTCATAAAACGGATTGCGAACGTTCTCCGGGTGCGCCAATAACATCGCGCCCTGCCCGAAGTAGTTGATGACCAAGGCCGGCATCACCAAGCTGAACCAAGCCAGGCGGATCGGGCGTTTGCCGAAATGCCCCATGTCGGCATAAAGCGCTTCCGCCCCGGTCACGCATAACACGATTGAGCCGAGCGCAACGAAGGCCACGCCCGAATGCTCGACCAGGAAGATCAACGCATAGTGCGGGCTCAACGCGCGCAGCACCGCAGGGTTCTGAACGATGTGCATCACTCCCAGGATGCACAGCACGCTGAACCAGACCGCCGTGACGGGGCCGAAGAGCTTGCCGACACTGGCCGTGCCATGTCGCTGAACAACGAACAGCAGCGTCAGCACCACCAAGGTCACCGGCACAATGTATTGGTGCAGCCCAGGCGCGGCAACCTCCAGGCCTTCGACTGCGGCCAAGACCGAGACCGCCGGCGTGATCACACCATCACCAAAAAAGATCGCGGTTCCGAAGATGCCCAGCAGCAGCAATCGTTCTCGCAGCACCGGCCGGTCTTTGACGGCGACGGACGCCAGCGCGAGCATGGCAATCAAGCCGCCTTCGCCGTTGTTGTCGGCGCGCAGGATCAGCACGACGTACTTCAGCGACACGACGATCGTCAGCGTCCAGAACACCAACGACAACACGCCGTAGATGTTGGCTTCCGTCAACGGCACGCGACCGTGCGCAAAAACTTCCTTGAGGGCGTAGAGGGGACTGGTGCCGATATCGCCGTAGACGACACCGAGGGCGCCAAGCGTCAGTGACGCGAGACTGGAGGCGGGACGATGCTGATTCACCTGTCGGTCGGGTCCATGCAAGCAACCCTTAGTCACAAGAAGGCGGCTATTGTGCTCCGCGCCTTTGGCGACTCCATCGCACCTGCAAATGGAACCAAGGTCGCATGTTGCGACGCAGCAACGCCCCCTTGCAACCGATTACTCGTAGGTTTCCGCGTTCGGATCGGTTGCTTCCAGTTCATAGCTGGCAGCCAACATCGCCAAGCGGGCAATCACGCCATACATATAGAAGCGATTTGGCGCACTCGCTCCCGGCTTGACGCCCGGCTTGGGCAACTGGTTGGACTCGGCGAACGCCAGAGGCACAAAACTCGCCCCCGGAGAGTTCAGGTTCTCGTCGATGCCGCGCTCTGCATTGACACGATAGAAGCCGCCCACCACATAGCGGTCGATCATGTAGACAACCGGCTCGGCCACTGCATCATTGACACGCTCATAGGTCGGCACGCCTTCCTGAAGAATGACCTCCGAGACCTCCTGGCCGTCCTTGATCACGCTCATCTTGTTGCGCGATTTGCGATTGAGATCAAGCAAATCCTTCGGATCACGGACCGTCATGATCCCCATCCCGTAAGTGCCGGCGTCGGCCTTCACGATGATGAACGGCTTCTCCTGGATGCCGTATTCCTTGTACTTGCGCCGAACCTTGCCCAGCAAGGCCTCCGCGTTGGTGGCCAGGCAATCTTCACCGGTGCCGTCGGCGAAGTTAACTTCACCGCAACGCGCAAACATCGGATTGATCAGCCACGGGTCCATGCCGAGCAGCTTGGCGAACTTCTTCGCCACTTCCTCATAGGCATGGAAATGATTGGTCTTGCGCCGCACGGCCCAGCCGGCATGCAGCGGCGGCAGCAGATATTGCTCGTGCAGGTTTTCCAAGACCTTCGGCAAGCCGGCCGAGAGATCGTTGTTCAGCAAGATCGTGCACGGGTCGAAATCTTTCAGGCCCAGCCGGCCGCGGGTGCGTATCAGCGGCTCGATCGTCAAGGTCGAGCCATCCGGCAAGCTGATGTCGGTCGGGGTTTTGACGGTTTCATCGAGCGAACCCAACCGAACGTTGAGGCCCGCCTGATGAAAGATCTGCTGTAGCCGTGCGACGTTGCTGAGATAGAAGGTGTTGCGCGTGTGGCGCTCGGGAATCAGCAGCAGGTTCTTGGCCTCAGGGCAGATCTTCTCGATCGCTGCCATCGCGGCTTGCACTGCAAGCGGAAGCATCTCGACAGTGAGATTGTTGAAGCCGCCAGGAAAGAGGTTGGTGTCAACCGGGGCCAGCTTGAAGCCTGCATTGCGCACGTCGACCGAGGTATAGAACGGTGGCGTGTGCTCCATCCACTCCAACCGGAACCAACGCTCGATGGCCGGCAATGATTCGAGGATTCGCTGCTCCAGTTCGTTGATCGGGCCGGTGAGCGCAGTGATGAGATGAGGAACCATGAGCCAGGCCTGAAGAAGAACGTGAGGGGATGCGAATTTTAGGCATCTGGGGATGACACGCCTGACTTGCAAGTCAAAACGTCAGGGCGACACTGCCCAAACCCGCAACCGGAAAGCCGAAGCAAGAACGCTTCTTTCGCTTGAGGGACCGCCGGCATCAATCGGTTGTTGCCGTGCTTACCAACAAGCGGCGCCCCGGAATCAGTCCTCACGCCGAGTTGCGTTCCTTGGCCCCACGGACACGAACTCAATCCTTCCAAATACCTCTGTTAGCTCTCCACCCGGACCACTGCAGCCCACGAGCAGAGGGCCGATGGATACGGCAAACCATTGGGGGAACGCAGCACTCTTCAACGAACGAAAGTAGGAATGCGTGTCGCCATGACCTTTTGACACAGTCAGGCCATTGCGCAAACAAGCGATCAGGTACCTATCTCTCAAGATGAATGAGTACCGTCATGCTTGGCGAACCTTCTGCCAGCAACGGGAATACATTTTGAGGTGGTGGTGTGGGGGTAGGTTGCCAAGCAGGCGCGCCCAATGCGCCTATCTCAACCATTGGATTTCAAAGCACAGGAAATTGGAGAAACTATGAGGAACGCTACTGCTGAGCAAGTTGAAGCGGGCCAGGCCATCTATAACCAAGCGGTCCCTTGCTCTTTACGATCTTGTCGTCCTAGGCCGTGTTAACAATTAGACTTTACGGTGAGAAGATGACGAGAAAGCTGTT
>CAXTCD010000065.1:0-23871 GCA_964242145.1 uncultured Rhizobacter sp. | reverse complement strand
AGTCGCGCACGCGGCGCAGCAGGCGGTTGGCGATGCGCGGCGTGCCGCGCGAGCGGCGCGCCAGTTCGTGCGCGCCGTCCGGATCGATGGGCACGCCCAGCAGGCCGGCGGAGCGCGCGACGATGGCGGCGAGCTCGTCCGGCGTGTAGAACTCCAGCCGCGCGACGATGCCGAAGCGGTCGCGCAGCGGGTTGGTCAGCATGCCGGCACGCGTGGTGGCGCCCACCAGCGTGAAGGGCTGCAGATCGAGCTTGATGGAGCGCGCGGCGGGGCCTTCGCCGATCATGATGTCGATCTGATAGTCCTCGAGCGCCGGGTAAAGAATCTCCTCGACCACCGGTGACAGGCGGTGAATTTCATCGATGAAGAGCACATCGTTGCGTTCGAGGTTGGTCAGAATCGCTGCCAGGTCTTTCGGCTTTTCCAGCACCGGGCCGGAGGTCTGGCGCAGGTTGACGCCCAACTCGTTGGCGATGATGTGGCTGAGGGTCGTCTTGCCCAGCCCCGGTGGGCCGAAAAGCAGCACATGGTCCATCGCCTCGGCGCGCATCTTGGCCGCGCCGATGAAGATCTCCAGTTGCTCGCGCGCCTTGGTCTGACCCACGTATTCCGCCAAGCCTTTCGGGCGCAGCGCGCGCTCGATGGCTTCTTCGTTGGGCGAGGTCGGCACCGCGCTGATCACGCGTTTGTCTGCAGGCGCTTCGCCGCCGCCACGGCGAGGCGGGGCAGCGAAATCATCGGTCTGGATGCTCATCGGGCAGTGTCCTGCGGTTGATCGTGCAAGGCGCAGCGGTAAGAAAGAAAAGCTTCTGCAGACACCCGCTTCAGTTTTGCCGTGACCACGCGGGGCCGAGGCGGGGCTGTCATCACTAAGTGCGGTGATCGCAAGGTGCAGCAGTGACGCTGCATTATCGGCCGAGGGTGGACGGGCTGCGGCAAGCGGGTCGGCAAGGTCTGCTATTTGCACCGCACAGCGCCTGCCGTGGGCTTTGGCACAATCGTGCCCATGTCGACCCGCCGCTGGACCCCACGCTTTGCCCTTTGGGTGATGGTGTGCGCGTTGCTGTTGAAGGCGGCGGTGCCGATGCTCGCTACGGCCTCGGCCCATGTGCAGGGCAAGACGCTGGTGGAAGTCTGCACCGTTTACGGCGTGGCGACGGTGGCCCTGGAAGATGGCCAATCGCAGCCCACACCTGATCATCAGGCCGGCCACGGCGATGAACATTGCGCACTGACCGCGTTGATGGTGCTGTCGGTGAGCGCGCCAGATTACACCGAACTGTTTGTATTGCTTGCGCCCGCGCGCGCGCCGCCCGGCCACTCGCGTGCTTCTTCCAATGCCCCCGATGCCTGCGCGACTTGGGTTGCGCGGCTCAAGCACGGGCCGCCCTTTTTCGCCTGAACTGTCTGCCGCTGGTTGACGCGTCGCCCTGACGCTGGGCGATTCGTTCGACCTCCGTGAATCGCTGCGCCCTTGTGCGTGGCCTGTTCGAGGCGAATTCCGTGAGTACTGTTTCTTCATCGGCTGGCGTGTCGTCACACGTGGGCCTGCATCGCTTGCTAACTTCCATTAAGCGCGGTGCCTGCTTTGCCGCCTTGATCACGTCACCGTTGCTTTGCGACGCGCAAACGGCGGTGACGGTTGCCGTAGACGAGGTGCCCACCGACAAGCCGTCCAGCCATGCGCAGGCGCTGGACCGCGTCAACGTCACCGGCGGTCGGCCATCGACCTTGCCGCTGGAAATCCCGACGACCACCGAAAGCATTGGCGCCGAGCGCATTGCGCAACGCCTGAACGCGACCGACGCCGAAGACGCGTTGAAGTACTTTCCGAGCCTGAACGTGCGCAAGCGCTACATCGGTGACTACGACCATGCGGTGCTGGCCACCCGCGCCTCGGGCACGGGCAACAGCGCGCGATCGCTTGTCTATGCCGATGGCGTTCTGTTGTCGAACCTGCTGGGCAATGGCGCCAGCTACACGCCGCGCTGGGGCTTGATCACGCCCGAAGAGATCGAGCGGGTCGACGTGATGTACGGGCCGTTCTCAGCCGCTTACCCCGGCAACTCGGCCGGGGCGGTGGTTGACTATGTCACCCGCATGCCGCAGCGCTTCGAGGCCCATTTGAAGCTGCAAGCCTTCACGCAAATCTTCCGGCTGTATGGCACTCATGAGCGCGAGAGCGGCGGCGCGGGCAGTGCGTCGCTCGGCAGCCGCGAGGGCGATTGGAGCTGGTGGGTCAATTTCAACCGGCTCGCCAGCCGGGGCCAGCCGATTGCCTTTGCCAACCGCTTGAAGTCGGCCTCAACGGAGGTCACCGATACGGCATCGGGCATCGCGGTCAGCGGGGCGGTATCGGACACCAACCCAGCGGGAGCCGATTGGTGGATCTTGGGTGCCACCAACCGCAATCACACGGTGCAGGATCACGCGAAGATCAAGCTCGCCTACGACTTGTCCGCCACACTGCGCGCGACCTACACGTTAGGCCTCTGGACCAACACCGTTGATCGCACGGTGGAGAGCTATCTGCGTGACGCTACAGGGCGCCCCGTGACACAGGGCTCGGTGATCATCAACGGCCGCCAGTACCGGCTTTTGCCCACCGATTTCGCGACCGGACATGGCGAGCTCACGCACCTGGCGCATGGCTTGACGGTGAAGAGCAATACACGCGGCCTTTGGGATTGGGAAGCCACGGCCAGCCTTTATGACTATCAGCGCGACCGCAGTGGCAGCTCGGCGATCGCTTATCAAGCCTTGCCTGGCGAAACGGCGCCGCTGTATGGGGCCGGCTTGACCGACATGGCTGGCACCGGCTGGAACACGCTGGCCTTCAAGGGCACCTGGCGGCCTGCCGGCCCACAAGGCACCCATGTCGTGGAAGCCGGCCTGCAGCGAGATGCTTTCCAGCTGCGCACCCAGGTTTCGCGCACCGATGAGGTAACCTCAATCGTGAGCGGCATGAGAAATTCATCTTTCCAGGGCGACAGCAGCTTGTACAGCCTGTGGGCGCAGGATGCCTGGCGTCTGGCGCATGGTTGGCGAGCTGTGCTGGGCGGGCGATGGGAGCATTGGCGTGCATTCGATGGCGCGGTATCCGATGCGCTGAAAACATTGCCCTTCGATGACCGACAAGAAAACTATTTCTCGCCAAAGGCCGCGCTGTCGTTCTCGCCCGACGCGGACTGGACCTTGAAGGCCTCGCTGGGCCGCGCGGTGCGCATGCCCACGGTGGCCGAGCTGTACCAGGGCACGACGAGCAACATCACCACCGTCTATGACCCGAACCTGAAGCCGGAGGTCTCCTGGACCAGCGAATGGACCGCCGAGCGCGCGCTGAGCCAGGGCCATCTGCGGGCCACTCTGTTTCATGAGCGCACCCGCGACGCGCTGTATTCGCAGACCAATATGACGATCACGCCCAACGTTACCAGCGTGCAAAACATCGATGCCGTTCACACAACGGGTGTCGAAGTCGCGTTGAGTGAAGAGGGCGTCTGGCTTCGCGGGCTGGATTTCGACGCAAGCCTGACCTATGCCGACTCGAAAATCGTGCGCAACGACGTGTTCCCGGCCAGCGTCGGCAAGCGCCAGCCGCGAGTGCCTTCATGGCGATCGACGGCCAGTGCAACCTACCGCGCCGGCGACGCCTGGGCCATGACGCTCGGGCTGCGCTACAGCGGCCGGCAATACGGCAGCCTCGACAACAGCGACGCTCACGGTGACACCTACACCGGTGTCAGCCGCTTCCTGGTGGCTGACGTGCGTGTGCAGTACCGCATCAATGCGAACTGGTCGGCCGCGTTGGGCGTCGACAACCTCAACAACGCCAGCTACTGGGCCTTTCATCCGTACACGCAGCGCACGCTGCACGTCGAGTTGCGCTTCGATCAATAGCGCCCCTGGCCGAATCTTTCTCTTTCTCTTTCTCTTTCTCTTTCTCTTTCTCTCTGTCTCTCTCTCTCTCTCTGCTTCTTCCATCTTTCAACCCATCTCTTACCTCAGGGAACACGCCATGAAACTGATCTCCACCTGGTTGACCGCTGTCACCATCGCCGCATCGTCCGTCGCGGCGCAAGCCCATTCGTTCACCTTCGGTGCACTGGAAATCGGGCATCCCTATTCACGTTCGACCGTGACCGGCCAGACCGCCGGCGGTGCGTTTTTGTCGGTCGACAACAAGGGCGCCGACGATCGCTTGGTCAGCGCCAGCAGCGAGGTGTCCGCCTCTGTCGAACTGCACACGATGAAGCTCGAGGGCGATGTGATGCGGATGCGGCAGGTCGATGGCGTCCCCGTGCCGGGCGGTGCCACGACGAAGCTGGCGCCGGGTGGTTTTCACATCATGCTGATCGGCCTGAAGGCGCCGTTGAAAACCGGCGACAAGTTCCCGCTGAAGCTGCGCTTTGAAAAGGCGGGCGATGTCACGGTTCAGGTGGCGGTCGAAGGACCGAGTGCCTCGCATTGAGGAGGGATGGCATCAGCGCACAGCCCGCGCGGGTGCCGGTCAGACCTGAATGAGTCGGGCTTGGCGGAACCGGACCTGTCTGGCGATAAGGCTTCGCAGGCCCGTTGGGACGTTCAAGGCTTCGATGCTGGTGCGCTGATGATCTCGATGTCGACCGGATTGCATTCCAGCGGATGCGAACTCAGTTGATCGGGGGAGCGCGGCAGCGACTTCGGCGCAGCGGTGGTCACATCGAACAGGATCAGCTGCGGCTCGACGCGGTAGCGCCCGATGTGATTGAGTTCGAATGGCAGGCTCAGATCGACCTGCGCGCGGCTGGATTGGTGAGCAGCGATTGCAATGTAAGCATTGCGCGCCGGCTTGCTGCGTTTGGCGCTCGGGCCTTGGTAGGTCAGCTCAATGCCATCGCGCAGCACACGAACGTAGCTTCCGAACCAGCCTTCAAACGGTGTCTTCCAGGTAAGCACCTGAAGGGCCGCGTTGCTGTCGTTGTGCAGCGAAAACTCCAGCAGCACCGGCTCACCGAGAGGCACGCGCGCGGGCGCTTTCAGCGTGCAGCGCAAAGGCTGGGTTTCAGCGGCCATGGCGGGCAAGCCAACTCCTGCAAAGGCGAGCAGCGCGAGATAACGCCATGTGCGCCCGCAGCCTTGCTGCCGACGTGACCACGGCCCGCGCACCGATTGAACCGTGCGCGGGCCGATTTTCAAGAACGTTGATGAGTCAACGGGCATCAAGGCAGGAAAGGCGCGTTCTCTGCAAAGTATTCGTGGCTGTCCGCATTGTCCAAGGCCCGGGTCGGGTTGGAGATGGCAAGCGAAGCCGCTCCGGATTGACTATAGGCCCAGTCATCGGTTCCGGCGACGACGTTGAAATGCGTCATCTCATGGACCAATGTGCCGGCTTTCGAGTCTTTGCCGGTGGCCGGCGCATTCCAGAAATCGTTGCAAACGTAGATGCGATAAGGACGTGTTGGATAGACATAGGCGTAGACGTCGTCACTGCAGCCGCAGTCCACCGTGATGGCCTTGCTCTGGAATGCACTCTGAACCGCAACGAAATGAGAGTACGCGGTGTTCCAGCCTGACAGGGGCGTACCAAACCACTTCTTGTAGCGCTGTGTCAGCGTCGCGCTGTCGCTGAGATAGTCGGCCGCAGCTGCAGCGTAGTTTGTGGCGTTGGTGACCGCGGTGCGGATGGCTGTTTTCTGCGATGAAGAGCAGCTGGCGAAGCTCAGCGTGCCCGCGGCGGCAACCGTGGCCTGCGGTTCGAAGGCGATTGACATTTGGGGCTGCGGCGTGCGCTCTTCCAGCCACAGGTACAGCGGCTGCGAGTTCAGCGTCGCTGCATCGCCATGGCGACCGCGGCTGAGGTACTCGATCGCGTAACGGCCGTTTTGCGACAGGTCGTAGTTGGTGGTCAGCTCCACGTCGTAGTGAAGCGATGCACCCGGCTCAAGCTTCACATACTCTTTGGCCTGCGGCGTGTTCCGCTTGATGACGCGGCCTTGATAGGTGACGCGTTCATCATTGCGCGTGATCTTGAACTGGGCTGCGTCCGCGCTCTCGGGCAGTTGAGATTTCAGCAGCGTGACGGGATGGTTATTGCGATTGGTCACCGTGACACCGACCACCACGTCGACATCACCCTTGATGACTGGCGTGGGGGCGGTGAGCTGGACGTCGATCAGATCGCGAGATGCGGCGTGCACACCCGCAGTAGCTGTTAAGACAACAACAGACGCCCATTGTTTGAAACCAAGCATTGATGAAGCTCCAGTTAGTGATAGAGGTTGAAGCCTGCCCTGAGCCCGGCGGGTTAGAGCGGCGAAGCCAGTCTATGGGGCGCTTCGGGCCACCACAAGACTTCTCAGTTCACCGTTACGACCTTTAATGTTTTAAGAATTTAAAGGTACGAGCCTGAGATTTCGTTCTGCACAATGACAGGGAGCGGATAAGCCCTAATGGGGCAAAAGGAGGCCAGGTTGGGGCGAGCAACTTGTCTAGGCATGTCGAATCAGTGTGTTGTGACGCGTAGGGGCGTGGTTACCAATTGCCGCACGAAGCCTGCCATACCGTCAGCATTTGAACGATCTGGCTGTGGTGCCGAACGGCACTTGGCATCGAGGTGAATTGAGGGGCGTGGCTCGCCAAGTTGATGAATGGCTCGATGGCGCCTCCCGCATCTGTGCATCTCTCTCCAACGCTTGTCGTTGGAGGTCGAACTCAGCGAGTTGAGTGGGAAATGTTCAGGCGCTGAAGGCCACGGCAGCGGCATCGCGGAAACGCACGCGCTGGTTCTCACCGACAAGATGGGTCTCGATGCGTTCCATCAGATCGACCGGCGATTCGGCCGCGCGCAGCTCACGCTCCAACACGTCACTGGCAGACTCTCCAAGTTCGCGCGACAAGGCTTCACGCAAGTTCTGGATCTGCACAGGCGTGGCAATGGCGGATTGGAAATTTTGGCGAGGTGCTGAATTGGCCGCGTGATGCAAAGACTCCAAGGTGTCCGAACTCGTGATCTCGAAGTCGGCGGGCATTGTGTCTGCGCTTTGAGGGTGCTGCAGGCGCCAAGTCCAGACCGCCAGCCATTGCTGTCGCTCCTTTGGATCCAGCAGCAAGCGGGCTGCGGAAGCTACGAACTCATCGTCGCTGTGGGCGTGCGCCGCGCAGCGAAGCAGATGAGGGTGGACGTCGCTTTTCACGCGCTTACGCAAAGAGCGTTCTACGCGAGCGAGGAGGCTGGGGTTGATCAGATCAGTCATCGTTCGTTGGCTGATGAAGTTTCATTTAATGCGCTGTCCGGTAGCGCACCATGCCAGGAGGGTGAGCGTTCACCGGAGTGAACCTGTAAGCGAGTTTTACCGAAAACAACGCATCGTGGTTGCGCGATTCCCACAAGCAAAGTGCGCTTGGCGCACAAGTGTCGGCTATTTCGCCAGAGATTTGAGCGCCCGTTTGATTCCATCGCTAACGCCGATGTCCTGCGGCAGACCTTTCAGCGCCAGCGCCGCTTCCCTGTCGCTGTAGCCCAGCGCAACCAGCGCCTGCAGGATATCGGCTTGCGCATCGTTGGCAACGCTTGCCGGCAAGGCCATGTCGGCACCCAGCTTGCCCTTCAATTCGAGCAACAGGCGTTCGGCGGTTTTCTTGCCGATGCCTGGTACTTTGACCAGCCTGCCGCTCTCCTGGAGCGTGATGGCCTGGGCCAGTTCGGACACGCTCAGGCCCGACAGAATGGACAGCGCCATGCGCGGGCCGACGCCGGAGATCTTCACCAATTGGCGAAAGGTGGCGCGTTCCTCCGTGGTTAGAAAACCGAACAGCAGCTGAGCGTCTTCGCGCACGACGAAGTGCGTCAGCAGCGTGACGCGTTCGCCGAGAGATGGGAGGTTGTAGAAGGTGCTCATCGGCACATCGACTTCGTAGCCGACGCCGCCGACATCGATCAGCAGTTGAGGTGGGTTCTTCTCGACCAACAGCCCGTTCAGCCGCCCGATCATCGGCGGAAGAGACCCAATCGCTGGGCTTCCAGCGCCGCTTCCGCGCGCGAACTGACGTTCAGCTTGCGGTAGATCTGTTTCACATAGTCTGCAATCGTGTGGCGCGAAAGATTCAGTTGCACGCCGATTTCCGGCAGCGTGAAGCCTTTGGCGACCCACAGCAGCACTTCATTCTCGCGATCGGTGAGCGAGACATGAGGCAGGTTCTGCGGCCGCTCGTGCGGCTTGTTCTGCTTCGCGAAATACGCGATCACGCGTCGGGCGATCGACGGCGACAGCGGCGGCTCGCCCTGGCTGATGCGCTGCAATTGCTCGACGAAATGCTCGCGCGGCTGTTCTTTGAGCAGGTAACCGAAGGCACCGGCCTGCAATGCGGGGAAAAGGTGATCGTCGTCATCGTGGATCGTCACGACGACCGATTGCGCTTCCGGCTGCGCTTCACGCAGTGCGGCGACGACATCGACGCCCGAACCATCGGGAAGGCCCAGATCGACCAATGCCACCTCGAAGCGTTCCGCGGTGATCAATGCCAAGGCATCGTGAACGCGTGCAGCCTCAAAAACCTGGGCATGGGGGAAGACCTGCAACGCCAAGGATTTCAACCAGGCGCGAATCTCCGGAAGGTCTTCAAGCAGCAGGATCTTGTTCATGGGGCTCCCCCAAAAGTGAAGTCAAAAAGTTCTGAAAAACATCGTAACAGCCTCCACGCCGGATGCGAACGCTCGCGTGCACGAATGAGCGCTCAAGCCGTGCCGAGCGGCAAAGTCAGTCGAATCACCGTGCCGTAGCCGGGGCCCGACTCAACGAGGCATTGGCCCTGCATCTGCTTGGCGCGGTGCTTCATGCTGGCCATGCCGTGACCGCGATCGAGCTTGCCATCCAACTCCATCGGAATGCCTTTGCCGTTGTCTTGCACAACCAGAATGAAATCCTGGTCGCCCATGGTGCAGCGCACCTTGCAGTGCGAGGCGCCGCTGTGTTTGATGACGTTGCTGATCGCCTCGCGCAGGATGCGGGTGGTTTGCACGAAGGCGCGGGCCGACAGCAACTGTGTCACTTCCTCGGCCGGGCTGCGCCAATCGGCTTCGATGCCCGCCTGGCCGAGCCTCGACACGGTCTCGGCGCGCCAATCGGCCAACGCGTCGGCGGCGGGCAGCGGTTTGCCGGTCAACCCGCGTACCGACAAGCGCATCTCTTCCAACGCTTCGCGCGCCAAGGTGGAGATGCGTTCCGATTCGCTGGTGTGCACGATGGTCAGCAGCTTGGCGCCCAGGTCGTCATGCAGGTCACCCGCAATGCGCTTGCGCTCTTTCTCGGTGACTTGCTCAACCCGCAGTTCCGCCATCTGCGCATAGTTGCGCTCCATTTCGGCGGTGGCCGCGGCCACGCGGCTTTCCAGCGAATTGCGGCTGGCTTCGGCCGACTTCAGCGCATTGCCGAACGAGCGCAGCTGCTGGGCCCCGATCACTGCGAACACCAGCGGGATCGCGAAATGCGCGACGTGGATGCGCGGGATGCCGATCAGGCCGTACTGAATGGCCAGCTCGGTCGAGCCCAGCAGGCAGGCGACGACGAGGATCAACGCCATCGGCCAGAACTCGCGGCGCCGATCATGCCGGCTGGTGCGCATGAAGAGAAAAATGGTGCCGATGATTTCGAAGGCCATCAACAGCGACCAGGCACAGCTGACCACGAAGAGCCGGTTCGGCCCGGCCAGCGCGATGGTGGCCGGCACCGCCAGGCACTGGACCAGCAGGCACAACTCCAGCGTGCGCGAGCGCAGCGTCGCGTAGCTCAGCAGGAATTGAACGCCCAGCCCCGTCAGCGCAGCAAAGCCGACGACAACGATGAATTCGGTCGTGCCGTTATCGAACGGCAGGCTTTGCAGCCACAAGCGCGATGACAACAACACCCAGCCAATCGTCAGCAAGCCGAAGTACAACAAATGGGTCTCGCGGCGATTGATCCAGCCCAGGCCGACGATGAAGATGCCCAGCACTAGCACGCCGACCGACACGAGCTGGACCACCGTGATGTTCCAGAAGAACTGCGTGTCGAAGTCTTCCCCCAGCAATTGCTGCGGCCCGATGCGTATCTCTGACAGGCCACCCGAGCGTTGCCGTGCGCCGACCTGTTGCAGCGCCACGCCGTGCACCTTGATGTCGAGCACATTGCCATCGGCCTTCAGCAGCGCAGACGGCAGTGATACTAGTTGGGGGTAAAAGCAATTGCGAGTCACCGGTGCTTTCAGATGCCGGCCGATGTAGAGCACCGCGCCGTTCAGATGCAACTCGGCATTGGTGCAGGCCCGTTCGATGTAGACCGCGAGCAGTTGATCGCTCGCGGGCACGGCGTTGAACTGGATTCGGTACCACACCGGCCCGTCGTCCCTCGGGCGGCTGCTCCACCAGTCGTCGGGCAGGCTGACCTGCTGTGCGTCGGCGCGGCCCTCGGGGAACTCCGGGCTGTCGGACTTGACGGCTTGCGCCGACGTGATGATCTGCAAGCTGTTCGGGCCCACGGTCGTGACCGTGGCGCCGGCGATCAGCCGAAAACCGAGGGCGAGCAGGCAGGCCAGCAACAGCAGCCCGAAGGCCCGCGCTGGCAGGCCCGGATGAATAGATGCGGGAACGAGGCGGCGCAGGCGTTGCATGGGCGCCGATTGTGCAGGATGAAAGCGAGCCGGCATTGGCGCGACAATCTGCTTTTGGAAAGCCCCCACCCGTGATCCTGAACCACGCATTCACCCCGTTAGACAACGCACGCCTGTCACGCCTTTGCGGCAGCCTCGACGAACACCTGCGGGAAATCGAGACGAACTTCGACGTCAGCATTTCGCGCCGCAACGAGACCTTTGCCATCGGGGGGCCGAAGGCTTCGGTGGATCGTGCGCTTTCGATGCTGCAAACGCTCTATGACTTGGCGCGCAAGCCGATTTCGCCCGAGGCCTTTCAGCTGGCGCTGGTCGAAGCCCGTTCTGATCACCGCCGTGCGCTGCCGCGCCCCGCAGGCAGCGAAGAAGCCGACGATGGCGAGATCGTGCTGCGCACCCGCCGCGCTGACCTGAGCGGCCGCACGACGAATCAACAGCGCTATCTGCAAAACATCCAGAGCCACGACATCACTTTCGGTATCGGACCTGCCGGCACCGGCAAGACCTTTCTCGCCGTGGCTTGTGCGGTCGACGCGCTGGAGCGCAGTTCGGTGCAGCGCATCATCCTGACCCGCCCGGCCGTCGAAGCGGGCGAGCGCCTGGGTTTTTTGCCCGGCGATCTGGCGCAGAAGGTCGACCCTTATCTGCGGCCCTTGTATGACGCGCTGCATGACTTGATGGGCTCCGACAAGGTCGCTAAGGCTTTCGAGAAAGGCAGCATCGAGATCGCGCCGCTGGCCTTCATGCGCGGGCGCACGCTGAATCACGCGTTCGTGATCCTCGATGAGGCGCAAAACACCACGCGCGAACAGATGAAGATGTTTTTGACGCGCATCGGCTTTTGCAGCAAGTGCGTCGTGACCGGCGATGTCAGCCAGATCGACTTGCCGCGTGGCACCGACAGCGGATTGATCGATGCCGAACGGGTGCTGCGCCGGGTCAACGGCATTGCCATGACGCGCTTCAATTCCGGCGACGTGGTTCGCCACCCGCTGGTGGCCCGCATCGTTGAAGCCTATGACGCCGACAGTTCGGAGCGCAGCTGATGGCCCAGCCTGAATTGACCTTGTCGCTGCAGTTCGCCGACGCACGCCACCGCGCCCACCTGCCGCGGCACAAGGTGGCGCGCTGGATTCGCTCGGCATTGGCGTTGCCCGGTGAAATCACGGTGCGCATCGTCGACGCCGAAGAAGGCCAGGCGCTGAACCGCGATTTTCGCAGCAAGGATTACGCGACCAATGTGCTGACCTTCGATTACAGCCATGAGCCGGTCGTGTCGGCAGACTTGATTCTTTGCGCGCCGGTGGTCGAGACAGAAGCTCTTGAGCAGGCGATCGACATCGAAGCGCATTACGCGCACCTGCTGGTCCACGGCACCCTGCATGCGCAGGGTTATGACCACGAAGACGAAGCCGAGGCCGAGGAGATGGAAGCTCGCGAGACGGAGATTCTGGCGAGCTTGGGCATGGCCGATCCTTATCGGCGCTGATCGCCAGGTGGCTCCATCAACGATGGGGCGAGGTACTGAGGTAACGCTTGCGCCAGAAGAACACGCCGAGCCCGAGGCCCATTGTGACCATGAAGATGCTGGCGATCCAGACGCCGGTGCGGGCATGGATCAGCGGCAGGCCGTCGAAGTTCATGCCGAAGAAACCAGTGATCAGATTCAGCGGCATGAAGATCGCGGTCAATACCGTCAGCGTGCGCATGATGTCGTTGGTGCGATTGCTTTGGGCCGAGAAGTGCATCTGTACTGCCGTTTCGGCCGATGACTCCAGCCGGCGCACATGGCCGAGCACGCGTTCGATGTGCTCCAGCACGTCGCGCGACCGCACCCTCAGCAGCTCGCGTTCACGAAAGGCTTGCGGGTCGGCGGGTGTCGGCCACTCGTCCAGGGCATCGATCCATTCGACGATCGCGCTGCGCTGGTCTTCGCAGGTGTCTTCGAGCAGATGCAGCGCATTGCGCGACTCCAGCAGCAACTGCCAGTTGTCGAAATGGCTGCGCGGGTTGAAGAGTTCCTGCTGCAGATAGCCAAGCTGTTTGGTCAGCAGGCGCCGCAACTCGAGGTAGCTGTCGACCATGTGGTTGACCATGCGCAGCATCAGGTCGGCCGGGCTGGGCGGCAGGCGCGAAGCACCGCCACGCTGCTCGCTGCGTTGTTCACCGCTTTGGCTCATCTGTTGCAGCTTGGCAGCGAAGAAGTCGCGCACCTGGCAATCGGTGGGGTGCACGGTCAGCAACACCCGGTCGAACAGCGCGAAGCCCACCGGGCTGGTATCGATGGTTTCCAACGCGCGCCTGGCCGATGACAGCGTGCCTCGCTCGTCATCGATGAACATCTGGCTGCTGCCGCTGCCGGCCGCTAGCCGTCGGAACACCAGCACGTCGTACCACGAGGTGTAGTCGAAGTGCGAGGGCAGCTGGTTGTTCAGCAGATCCGAGATGTGCAGGTCGACCAGCTGCGCGCCGGTCCAGCGTTGCAGCGCGCCTTGCAGCGCCGCCACCTGGACTTCGAATTCGCGCCGCGCACTGCCAATCCACAGATAGCCGGTAGCGGGCAGCTGCGCTGGCAGCTCCTCCAGCTCGGTGAATTGCTCGCTGGTGACGTGAAAGATCCGCATGCGTGCTAACGGCGTTGCAGCAGGCGTGCGGCTTCGAGCGCGAAGTAGCTCAAAACGCCATCGGCGCCGGCTCGTTTGAAGGCGAGCAGGCTTTCCATCATGACGGCGTCATGGGCCAGCCAGCCGTTCTGGGCAGCGGCTTTGAGCATCGCGTATTCACCGCTGACCTGATAAGCAAAGGTCGGCACGCGGAATTCCTCTTTGACGCGACGCACGATGTCCAGATAAGGCATGCCGGGTTTGACCATCACCATGTCGGCGCCTTCGGCCAGATCGAGCGCTACTTCGCGCAGCGCCTCGTCAGTGTTGGCTGGGTCCATTTGATAGACCTTCTTGTTGCTTTTGCCGAGCGTCTTGTCGGTACCCAGCGCTTCGCGGAACGGGCCGTAGAAGGCACTCGCGTATTTGGCGCTGTAGGCCATGATGCGGGTGTGAATCAGCCCCTGCGATTCAAGCTGGCTGCGGATCGCGCCGATGCGCCCGTCCATCATGTCGCTGGGCGCGACGATGTCGACGCCGGCCTCGGCATGAGCCAGCGCCTGGCGCGTCAGCATCTCGACCGTCTCGTCGTTGATGATGTAGCCGGTGTCATCGATCAGGCCGTCCTGGCCGTGGGTCGTGAATGGATCGAGCGCGACGTCGGTCAGCAAGCCCAGTTCCGGGAAACGTTGCTTCAGCTCACGGATGACAGTAGGCACCAGGCCTTCGGGGTTGGCGGCCTCGCTGCCGTCTTCGGTTTTTCGCTTCGGGTCGATCACCGGAAACAGCGCCATCACCGGAATGCCGAGCTTCACGCATTCTTCGGCCACAGGCAGCAGGCGGTCCAGGCTCAAGCGCTGTACGCCAGGCATCGAACCGATGTCTTGCACCTGCCCCTGGCCTTCCAGCACGAAGACTGGAAGGATCAAGTCACTGGGCAGCAGATGGTGCTCGCGCACCAGCGCGCGGGTGAATTCGTCTCGACGAAGCCGGCGGGGGCGACTGGCTGGATAAGGAGGAGGAGTGTGCACGTCTCGGTTCCTGGGCTGAACACCCGGCAGTGGGGCGAACAGAAGACAGCCAGGCGGGGCAAAGCAAAAAATGCGCGTTTCTCCGGTACTGCACGGTTGATCGTGCCCCGGTGTCATCTGCTAAAGTTCACGGTGGATGATAGCCGCAAGGCTGTTGTTCCCTGCTTTTCCTCCCTGAGCAGGAGCCTTACCGTGATGACAGCGATGAGGCTTTCCCGCCCCGGCCTGATGGCCGGGGCTTTTTTTCGCCTGAAGGCTAGGCCCTGAGGCGACCGCCCATAATCTGGGCGATGAGCAGCTTGTATCTGTGGGTCAAGGCCCTTCACATCGTCTTCGTCGCGAGTTGGTTTGCCGGCCTGTTCTATCTGCCGCGCCTGTTCGTCAACCTGGCCATGGTGCCGGCCGACAGCCATGCCGAGCGCGAGCGGCTGTTGCTGATGGCCCGCAAGCTCTATCGCTTTGCCAGCTTGTTGATGGTGCCCGCCTTGCTGTTGGGCTTGTGGCTTTGGCTGGGCTTGGGTGTCGGGCGCGGCCCGGGCAACGGCTGGCTGCATGCCAAATTACTGTTGGTCGTGATGGCGATCGGCTATCACCATGCCTGCCGCTCGCTGCTGCGAAAATTTGAGCAATTCACCAATAAGCGCAGCGAACGCTGGTTCCGCTTTTTCAATGAAACGGCGGTAGTGCTGTTCCTGCTGATCGTGATACTGGTTGTGGTCAAACCTTTTTGATCCGGATGTGGCATGAGCGAGCCGGTCGAGCAATCTACCGACGAGACGGGCCGTTCTGATGCGGCGCCGGCAGCGGCGCCACTGACCGCGTCGTCGCCGCGGCCCGATGTGCGGCACCGCAGCTCGGCGGCGCCGCTGGCCTTGCTGTACGCCACACTGATCGTCTACGCCAGCCTGTCGCCTTTCACCGGTTGGAAGTTGCCGGTGGCGGTGCGCTTCTTCGGCTTCGGCAACATGCCCTGGCCGCATTGGTGGACGGGCTTCGACGTGGTGTCGAATCTGTTGGGCTACATGCCGCTCGGAGCGCTGCTCTTCGGCGCGCAGGTGCGCAGCGGCCAGCGTGTCCTGCCCGCGGCATGGCGCACGGCCATCGCCGGCACGCTGCTGTCTTTGTTCATGGAGAGCTTGCAGAACTATTTGCCGCAGCGCGTGCCCTCCAGCCTCGATTGGGTCTTGAACACTGCGGGTAGCCTGCTCGGCATGCTGGTGGCGCTGACGGTTCACTTGCTCGGCGGGCTCGACCGCTGGCAGGTGATTCGCGATCGCTGGTTCATCACCCGCAGCGCAGGTGGCATCGCCTTGTTGCTGCTGTGGCCGCTCGGGCTTTTGTTCCCGACGCCGGTGCCTCTGGCCTTGGGCCAGGTGCTCGGGCGCTTGCAGGAGCTGGCCGCCGATCTGCTGCTCGACACGCCATGGTCCGCCTGGGTCGAAGGCTGGCTCGACGCGCAATTGGGCATGACGCCGCTGTCACGCGGCGGCGAATGGCTGGCCACGATGCTGGGCTTGCTGGCGCCGTGTCTGGTGGCTTACAGCATCGTGCGGCCGGGTTGGCGGCGCGCCGTGCTGGTGGGGCTGGCGACTGGTCTGGGGTTCGCGGCCACCACCTTGTCGACGGCATTGAACTTCGGGCCGCAGCATGCATTGGCATGGATCACGCCGCCCACTTTGCCGGCCGTGATCGCTGCGGTCGCGGTGGCTTTGCTGATGGTGGGCATTCCGCGGCGCGGCGCGGCCGGCCTCGGGCTGGTGGCCGCCACCGCGCTGGTGGCACTGGTGGCGCAGGCGCCGTCCGATCCTTATTACGCCGAGAGCTTGCAGGCCTGGGAGCAGGGCCGCTTCATCCGCTTTCATGGCGCGGCGCAATGGGTTGGCTGGGCCTGGCCTTATGCAGCGCTGGTTTATCTCTTGTTGCGGGTGGCGGCGCGTGATGAACGTTGACCGGAGCCCGCGCTGGCGGTACTGGTTTCGGCACACTCTCTAAAATGCCGCATGACCTATTTCAAACGTCACATCTTTTTCTGCCTGAATCAGCGTGACAGCAACGAGGACAGCTGCGCGAACCACCACGCGCAAGCCGGCTTCGAGCGTTGCAAATCGCAGGCAAAGGCCCAGAAGCTCAACGGCCCGGGCGGCGTGCGCGTCAACAAGGCGGGCTGCATGGACCGCTGCGCCGGCGGGCCGGTCGCGGTCGTCTACCCCGATGCCGTCTGGTACACCTTTGTCGATAACGACGACATCGATGAGATCGTCGAATCGCACCTGAAGAACGGGGTGGTGGTCGAGCGGCTGCTGCTGCCGGAATCGGTGGGTCGTTGACTGCTTGCCGATGAATTCACAGACCTCCCGTTTCACGATCGCCGGCCCGGCCGGTGCGATCGCCTGCGCACTCGATGACCCTGAAACCGCGCCGCGCGGCGTCATCGTCATCTGCCACCCGCATCCGCAGCACGGCGGCACGCTCGACAACAAGGTCGTGCAGACGCTGGCGCGGGCCTTTGTTCAGCTCGGCTATCGCGCGGTGCGTTTCAACTTTCGCGGCGTCGGTGGCTCCGAAGGCGCGTGGGACGAAGGCCGCGGCGAGCTGGACGATGCGCTGGCGGTGATCGCCTCGCAACGCGACCCGGCGTTGCCGTTGGCCTTGGCCGGCTTTTCCTTTGGCGGCTACATCGCGGCGCTGGCCAGCAGCCGCTTGACCGATGACGCCCGCATCGAACGCCTGGTGCTGATCGGCCCATCGACGCAGAAACAGCAGCTGCCCGTGGTGCCTGAAGACACGCTGGTCATCCATGGCGAGGCCGATGAGGTCGTGCCGCTGTCGGCCACGCTGGATTGGGCGCGGCCGCAAAGCCTGCCGGTGACGGTGATCCCAGGCACCGGCCATTTTTTCCATGGGCAGCTGGTGCTGCTCAAGAACCTCGTGGTGCGCAGCTGGCACCGTTGATGCCCTGGGCGGCCGATCGTGCCGCTGCCTGCGTACCGCCATCCTCCGAATTGCCTTTCTCGAACCGAATCCGATCCATGAAAAGACTGTTTGCCTTTCTGTTGGCCACGGCTTGTGCCGCCCCTGCCTGGGCCCAGGCGCCCCAGCCCCCGGAAGTCGCGGCCAAAGGCTATCTGCTGATCGACGTCACGACCGGCCAGACCCTGGCCGAACGTGAGGCCGATGCGCCCGCCGACCCGGCGTCGCTGACCAAGCTGATGACGGCCTACATCGCATTCGCCGCGCTGCGCGACAAGAAGCTGACGCTGGAGCAAACGCTGCCAGTGTCGACGCGCGCCTGGGCCGAGCGCAAGGGCGGCGGCTCGCTGATGTTCATCGAGCCGCGCATGACGCCCAAGGTCGAAGACCTGCTGCGCGGCGTGATCGTCAATTCGGGCAACGATGCGTCGGTCGCGCTGGCCGAAGGCGTGGGCGGCAGCCTCGACCAGTTCGTTGCGATGATGAACCGCCAGGCGGAAGCCTGGGGTTTGAAGAACACCCATTTCAAGAACGTGACCGGCCTCACCGAAGCCGGCCACAAGAGCACGGCGCGTGACGTGGCGGTGATTGCCGGCCACATCATCAAAGACTTCCCCGAGTACTACCCGCTGTACTCGATCAAGAAGTACCACTACGAAGGCTCGCCGACCACCAACGAGAACAACCGCAATGTGCTGCTGGTGCGTGACCCGAGCGTGGACGGCATGAAGACCGGCTACACCGAAGCAGCCGGTTATTGCATGGTGGTGTCGGCGCAGCGCGACTTTCCGAACCTCGCTGCCAGTGGCGCCGGGGGCGGCAAGCGCCGCTTGCTGAGCGTGGTGATGGGTGCGGCATCGATGGACGCACGGGCTAACGAGAGCCAGAAGCTGTTGAACTGGGGCTTCCAGGCGTTTGACACGGTGCGATTGTTCGAATCGGACAAAGCCTTGGCCACGGTGCCGGTGTGGAAGGGCGTGGTCGACCAGGCCAAGCTCGGGACCAGCGGCGCGATCTTCCTCAGCGTGCCACGCGGCGAAGGCGCGAAGCTGCAAACGCGCATCGAACGCACCGATCCGCTGGTCGCACCGCTGTTGCAAGGGCAAAGCGTCGGCTCGGTGAAGGTCACCACCTCGGCCGGTACGGTGGTGGTCGAACGGCCGCTGGTGGTGCTGTCGGCGGTGGATCAAGCCGGCATCCTCGGCCGCGCCTGGGACTCGCTGCGGCTCTGGATCAAGTGAGCTGAGGGCTTCTGCCCGTCGGGAGCTGGCGCCCTCGAAAGACCATCCCTGCGGATGGCCTTTTGCGGGATGGGCCGCTTGCGGCATGCTTGCCGTCCGCGCGGCTGAGTCGCGCCGGTCTGTTTGTCGACGACTGGAGATGCCATGCATGCGATTCCCGACAGCCTTTGCTATCTGAATGGTGACTACGGCCCGTTGCGCGACGCCAAGGTGTCGGTGCTTGACCGCGGTTTTCTGTTTGGTGATGGGGTCTATGAAGCGATGCCGGTTTACGGCCGTCGCATCTTCCGCTTCGATGACCACCTGGAGCGCCTGCAGCGCAGCCTGACGAAGATTGGCATCGACAACCCGTTCAGCGCGGCCGAATGGCTGGAGCGTTGCCGCAAGCTGATTGCCGCGCAGCCGAACGACGATCAGCTGATCTATCTGCAGGTCACGCGCGGCGTGGCGCCACGCAACCACGTGATGCCGGTCGACATCTCGCCGACCGTCTTTATCATGAGCAACCCGCTGCCGCAGGCCACTGCGGAGGAGCGCCACAAGGGCGTGGCTTGCGTCACCGCGCGCGATTTCCGCTGGGAGCGTGGTGACATCAAATCGATCTCGCTGCTCGGCAATGTTTTGGCGCGCCAGATGTCGGCCGACCATGGCGCGCTGGAAACCATCTTGTTTCGCGACGGCTACCTCACCGAAGCTTCGAGCAGCAATGTGTGGATCGCCCACGAAGGCGCCTTGCTCGGCCCGCCGAAGAGCGAGCATGTGCTGGAAGGCATTCGCTATGAGCTGATCCGCGAGCTGTGTGAAGAAGAAGGCATTGCCTTCAACCTGCGCCCGGTGCCCGAGGCCGACGTGCTGGCGGCCGATGAAATCCTGCTGAGCTCGGCGACCAAAGAAGTGCTATCGGTCACCGTGCTGGATGGCGAGCCAGTCGGCCATGGCGCGCTGCGAGGTAAGCCTGGGCCGGTGTATGCCAGACTGCACGCGGCTTATCAGCGGGCCATTGCGTCGCAATCGCTTTGAGAGGTGGATCGACTCCCGCTTCTTTCGGCCGCTCTGGATTTCGATCTCTCCGCCCCCAATTCACCGTCATGAATCTGAACATGCAAGAAATCCCGCCCGAGCAATCGCTGATCGAATATCCGTCGGCTTTCCCGATCAAGGTGATGGGCCTGAACGCCGATGGCTTCGTGCATGCGGTGACGGTGGTCGCCAAACAGTTCGATCCAAGCTTCGATGCGGCGACTGTCGAGATCCGCCCCAGCAGCGGCGGCAAGTACCTGGGCGTCACGATCACGATCACCGCGACCAGCCGCGCGCAACTCGATGAGATCTACCGGACATTGACCACCCACCCGATGGTGAAGATGGTTCTGTAGGCCTGTGGATTCGACGCCGCTGCCAATGACGCCGCTGGCTTCGCCCGACGCGCGTGCATCATCTGCGCCCCGGTTGGTCTGGCGCGGGCGTGTGCCCTATGCCGACACGGAAGCGCAGATGCGCGCCTTTACCGAAGCGCGCGATGACGGCACGCCGGATGAGATCTGGCTGTGCGAGCACGACCCGGTTTACACGCAAGGCCTGTCGGGCAAAGCCGAGCACGTGCTGGATGCACAAGGCATCGAGGTGGTGCAAACCAACCGCGGCGGCCAGGTGACGTACCACGGGCCGGGCCAGGTGGTGGCTTATCCGTTGATCGATCTGAAGCGGCTGGGCATCTTCGTCAAAGAATATGTCTATCGCCTGGAGCATGCGGTGATCAAGACGCTGGAAGCCATGGGCGTGACCGGGCACCGTGTGGCCGGCGCACCCGGCATCTATGTGCGACTGGGCGACCCTTTCGGTCACGCTGCGCCAACTGGCCCGCAGCGCGATGCATTCGAGGGCCTGGGCAAGATTGCGGCTTTGGGCATCAAGGTGTCACGGCATCGCACTTATCACGGCGTGGCGCTCAATGTGGCGATGGACTTAAGCCCTTTCCACGGCATCAACCCCTGCGGCTACGCCGGGCTGCAGACCATTGACTTGGCTACACTGGGCGTTCGCACCGACTGGAACACGGTCGCCCGCTTGCTGGGCGATAAGCTGGCCCTGCACCTCAGCTGAGATCTGAACCAGGCGTTGATTGCGGTTACATGCGCCACAACGAAAGCCTCTGATGTCGACCGAGAACGTAGTCCATTCCCTGCAAGACGCCGCGGCTTACGATGCCTCGGCCAAACAAAAATCGCAGGCCAAGACAGCGCGCATTCCGATCAAGATCGTGCCGGTCGAAGCACTGAAGAAGCCGGACTGGATTCGCGTCAAGGCCGGCTCGCCCAGCACCCGCTTCTACGAGATCAAGCAGATCCTGCGCGAGCACAAGCTGCACACCGTCTGCGAAGAAGCTTCGTGCCCGAACATCGGCGAATGCTTCGGCGGCGGTACCGCCACGTTCATGATCATGGGCGACAAGTGCACCCGCCGCTGCCCGTTCTGCGATGTCGGCCACGGCCGGCCTGACCCCCTCGATGTCAACGAGCCGGCGAACCTGGCGAAGACCATTGCGGCGCTGAAGCTGAACTATGTCGTGATTACCAGCGTCGACCGCGACGATCTGCGCGATGGCGGTGCCGGCCACTTCGTCGAATGCATTCGCCAGGTGCGCGAGTTGTCGCCGAAGACGCGCATCGAGATCCTGACGCCCGACTTCCGTGGCCGCATGGACCGTGCGCTGGAGATCCTGAAGGCGGCGCCGCCGGACGTGATGAACCACAACCTGGAAACCGCACCGCGCCTCTACAAGGAAGCGCGCCCGGGCTCTGACTATCAATACAGCCTGAACCTGCTGAAACGCTTCAAGGAATTCGCGCCCAGCGTGCCGACCAAGAGCGGCATCATGGTGGGCCTGGGTGAAACCGATGAAGAGATCCTGCAGGTGATGCGCGACATGCGCGAGCATGGCATCGACATGCTGACCATCGGCCAATACCTCGCGCCCAGTGGTCACCACCTGCCGGTGCGCCGTTATGTGCACCCCGACACCTTCAAGATGTATGAAGCCGAAGCGCACAAGATGGGCTTCACCCACGCGGCCATTGGCGCGCTGGTGCGCAGCAGCTATCACGCCGACAAGCAGGCGCATGCGGCAGGCGTTGCCGATGCATTGGCAACGCCTGAGGCCGTGACCGGGGCCGTTCAATCGGCCTGATGCCGAGACTTGAACTGCAGGCAGCCGGTGGCCGCTGCAGTTCACAACACAGCAGTGTCTGCTGCAGGGCTTAGCGGCGGAGGGCTGAATCCCAGTGCTCGGCGAGCTTGCCGTTTTCGATGCGGTACATGTCGACCCACGTGGTGGTATAGGTCTTGGTCGGATCGGCAGGATCGGCCACAAAAATGACCTTCGTCAGGACGACTCGGTCCTTCTCGGCCGAGATCGATATCAGAGGAGCTCTGACGGTATCTTCAATCGCTCTGGGTTTCAGGATCTTCGAGAAGAAGTCGATGAAGCCCTGGCGACCGGTAGGTACGTTGGGATTGTGTTGAATGTAAGACTCGGTCATGTAGTGGTCGGCGAGTTCGAGGTGGCCGCCTTCCAGCACTTCGCGAGTGAAGTCATAGACGAGCCGCTTGTTGGCCGCCAGAAAGTGCACATGGCTTCTCAGCATCGAGGCCTGGTCGGGGTCGGGCGTGACCGCAACCTGCGCCTGGGCGGCGAAAGATGACAAGCCGAGGGCGACGGTCAATGCCCCGATACGAACTGCACCGATGAATGAAGGAATCAAAATATTCTCCAATGAATGAAAGGACTCGTGAAGGCGCGAGGTCAGAAGCCGAGTGCCAGCATGGCACCCGATACACACGCATGCCGAACATTCGTAGATATCCAGTTCAATCAACTAGGTTCAAATCGGCGATAACTGTTTTGCATCAAACAGTATTTGGAAGTAATCATCCTTTTTAAGAATCGTTCACTGTGAGAACGGTTTTTTGTGAATTGCCATGCCTGATAACGTTTTGCTGACCTCCTGTCCTGGTTATTTGCTGAACAAGCTGGGCCAGTTATCACTCGGCCTGTTCACTGATCAGTTGGCCGCGCTGGGCTTGCGCCCCAAGCATTGCGGGCTGCTGGCGATCGCTTCGCAGATGGGTGCCGTGTCGCAACAAGATCTCGGCACGGCGCTCGGATTGGTGCCCAGCGCGATCGTGGCGATCATTGATGACCTGGAAGCGATGAAGGCGATTTCCCGCGCCAGCGATGCGAATGACCGGCGGCGTTATGTAATTGGCGTGACGGCCCGGGGCCGGCAGCTGCTGGAGAAAGCGACGCAGCTTGCACAGCGGGTCGATGAGCAGCTGTTGGCGCCGCTCAACCCCAAGGAGCGGTTGATGTTTCAGGACGCCTTGATGAAACTCATGGCCGGTCTCGATGGTTTGAGTTCCACCTGATTCGATGGGTGTCGTGTGTTCCGGACGCCAGGCTGCCCCGAGTTGAGTAAGCGGCCCATGCCGCATCAGACGAACCGGCCTGCCTCCTCGGCAGAGATGCGTTTTACTTGCTTCTGGAAGACAGCCCGGCATTGCAGGGGCGTTCATTTGCATTGACGAAGATGCCATCTTCATTAGTGATGCGACGCATCATGCGCGGCGCTGTACCTGGGCAGCGGCGTCCAGCCGCGCAGGTCGGCCCATGTCTGCACGCGCGTGATCTGCCATGCGGGTGTGTTGCAGATGCCGAGGTAGAGGACCTTGCCGGCGCGCACCAGGTCATCCAGGCTTCGCATCACTTCATCGGGGAGGGTCGTGAAATCCCAGGCGTGAAGGTGAAGCAGATCGATGCGGTCAGTGCCCAGTTGGCGCCAGCTGTCTTCGACCGAACGCACCAGGTTCAGCCGATGGTTCCGCCAGAGTTGGGGTTGCCCGGATCACGGGCCATCGTGAATTTTGTTGACACCACCAGGCGCTCGCGCCGCCCCTTGAGCAGGTTGCCGACGATGCGCTCCGACGCACCCGCGGTGTAGTTGACGGCGGTATCGATGAAGTTGCGCGCTGGTCGACATAGAAGTCGAAGATGCGGCGGGCTTCGGCATCGTCGGCGCCCCAGCCCCATTCGGTGCCGAAGGTCATCGTGCCCAGCGCGAGGGGCGAGACGCGCATGCCTGATCGTCCGAGCAGGCGGTAGTGGTTGAGCGCATTGGTAGCAGGCAAGGTCATTCTCCGGTGAGGTGAAATCGACGGGATTCCGCGATAGGAGAAAGTGTGTTCTTGGCAGGTGGCAATGGCGTAGCGTGTTCGTCTTGAATCTTGCACGATCATCCAGGCGAGCTGCCTTCGACGGTTCGTGTTCCACACTTCGAGAAGCCTCATGAAGGAACCTGATTAGCGACAAACCTCAGTTGCACGAATGAGGTGAGCAGGAGTGGG
>CAXTCD010000064.1:0-23881 GCA_964242145.1 uncultured Rhizobacter sp. | reverse complement strand
CGCAAGATGCGGCTGGCTTATCGCGATCAGCAGGGCGCGACCTCGGAGCGCGTCGTGTGGCCTTTCGCGTTGGTCTATTTCGAGGAGGCGAGGGTGCTCGCGGCATGGTGCGAGTTGCGGGCCGACTTTCGCAGCTTCCGAGCCGACCGCGTGGTTCGCATCGAGCTGCTCGATGAGCACGCGCCGAAATCCGCAGAGGCGATGTTGAGCGACTGGCGCCGAACGCTGCTGGCGAGCGGGCGCACGATCCTGCCAGAACCTGACAGTGCCCCCTTCTAAGCTGGGGACTCGTTCGATAACGGGGATTCCCATGAAATTCGCTTCGGTCCGGCTTGTCACACTCGACGTCGAACGCCTTATCGCCTTCTACACACAGCTCTCGGGTGTCGATGCCGTTCATCTCGCCGATGGATTTGCGAGATTCGGCTTCCCGGCGCGACGCTTGCGATCAGTGCCGAGCATTTGATCCAACGCTTTAACGCAGGCGCTGCACAGGCCGCAGCGAATCGATCGGCCATCCTCGAATTTGAAGTGGACGACGTGGCTCGCGTGCTGTCGTCGCTCGGTACGCTCGATACCCTCGGGAGTGCGGTGGAGGGGGTGCAGGGGCCGACCGTCATGCCCTGGGGCAATCATTCGCTGTTGCTGCGCGACCCGGATGGGAGCCTCGTCAACGTATTTTCCCGCCCGGCTGTGGCGCCCGTGAATCCGGCGCGCTGAGCGGTAGCGATGCGGTGAAGGCAGGCGCTCGTCTCGGCGCGTGATGAAGCTCTGGTGCGAGGCTGAGTCATCGGCCGAGCGATTTCTCGTTATTGCGGAAATCGTGCTGAACGACCTTGCGAAGCGCCGTGCATGCGAGCCAGGCGTTCCACCGGCGCTTCAGGCGCTGGAGTGGCCGGTGGATCGCTTGCGTAACGCGCGCGGCCAAGCCGAGCGGCTTGGCGCGATGGGCTGGCCCGGGCCGTCAGGACGCCGCTGGCGTCGAGGTGGGCGTGATCACCTTCGGCGGCTGGGTGCCGTCAGACTTGCGGCGCTTTCTGCCGCTTGCCGTCTTTCTGACTTGCTTGGCAGAAATGGTTCTCTTGCCGACGCGTTTCTTCTTTGACAGTGCCATCTCGATCCTTTGGAGTGAATGAATAAGGACGCCGAGGATACATGCGGCGCGGGACCAGGCTTGTTCCCGATCGCTGCTGGCGCCACCCGCGCGAGGCTTGTCGATAACAAGACCGGTGCCAAGCGCTGACGATGCGCCGCTGTCCGGCGCTTCAGCCAACCGCGAGCAGCGTGCACGCCCAGTCGACGAACACCCGCACCTTGGTGCTGTAGCGGCGGCTCGGCGGGTACACCACATACACCAGCTGTGGGTCAGGCCGCCAGCGCGTGAGGACCGCCATCAGCCGGCCCGCATCGATCGCCTCGCGTGCTATGAAGTCGAGCGTGTTGATGAGACCGAGGCCGTTGAGTGCCGTCGCGAGGTGGGCGATGCTCTCGCTGACCAACACACCGTGATGCACGCCTTCCAGCGTCAGGCGCTCCTCGCCGCGCCGGAATCGAAGCGGCTGCGTCAGCCCCGTGCTGGACGAGCGCGATCGTCATCACCGGCTCGGTGGCGTCGATCAAGGGCTCGCCCGCGTTCGGCATCTATGCGGCGACGAAGGCGGCGCTGCGCTCGTTTGCACGCAGCTTCGCGAGCGATTTGAAGGGACGCGGCATTCGGATCCACGTCGTCGCTCCGGGCGTCTTCGTGACACCGGGCTACAAGAACGAGTTGAAGCTGTCCGAAGAGCAGATCGAGGGCATCTGCCGGATGGTTGCCGATCAGGCCCCGCTCGGTCGCGTCGGCGAAGTCGATGAGGTCGCCAAGGCGGTTTCGTTCCTGGCATCGGACGACGCGAGCTACATCACCGGCATCGAGCTGTTCGTCAACGGTGGCATGGCGCAGGTTTGATCGGGCGGCTTCTGCCGAGCGATCGGGGGGCCGGCAGGCGCTTGAAGGTGGCGTTCTTGTTGCCGAAGGCGGGGAGGACGGTGTATGGAAACTCCGCCGCGTCAAAAGGCTGGCGTGCCAGCTCTGAAACAGCTGGGTCGATTTCTACTGCGTTCACGGGCTGACCCAATCCAGACGCCGCCCTTGCGGAACGAGCGTGGCTATCCCCGCGACAAAAATGTACGGTGGCGAACTCCGCAGGGACTTGCGCACGCTCACGCTGGAGCCCAGGGGTTGATGACGGTGACGCCGGCCGCCTCGAACGGGCGGGAATTTCGGGTCGCAACAGCGAAGCCATTGGCCGCCGCGATCGCGGCGATGTAGCCATCGGTGGTGGCAACGGCCAAGCCAGCACCGCGTGCCTTTGCCATCAGCGCTGCATAGGCGTGGGTGGAGGTCAAGTCAAAGGGCAGCACGCGGCCGGCGAACAAGGGCAGCACGCGCTTCTCGAAGTTTTCTTGCAGTCCTGTGCGCCGCTTGCCGGCTGGCAGTAGCGCGACACCCGCCCGCAACTCCGCCACCGTGATGGCGGAAAGGAACAAGGTCTCCATCGCCTGGGCGTCGATCCACTCGATCACGCGCGGCTCCGGGGCCGGGCTTAGCGGCTCCGACATCACATTGGTGTCGAGCAGGATCATTCGAAGCTCACCGGACGCGAAGGCGTTTTGTTGCGCACCTGCTCGAACACCGCAAATTCTTCATCACTCGGCTTGGCTTGGCGGCCCATGTCGGCCAAGAGTGAGCCCAGTTTCACGCGCCCTTTGGGACTGATCGCGGATTCCAGGATTTCGCGTACATCAGCCTCCATGCTGTGTCCATGCTGGGCAGCACGCACGCGCAAAGCACGGTGCACTTCGTCGAAAAGGTTGCGAACTGTCAGCATGGCCATGGCAAACCTCCAGAGTGCATTCGATGCATGCAACGTACAACATTGCATTCAAACTTTGCATCTCCGCTGTCCTGGTAGCCCGAACCGCACGGTTGTGCCGCACCGCCCATGCGCCCGCTCCCCGTGAACGCGGCGCTCCGCAAGATGCGCTTGGATTTTCGGGAACGCCGGTCCACGGCAAAGCCATCGCCGCACCAACACCCACGACCTTCTCGCTACACCTTCCCGTTAGCTCGCTCTGAACACCGCCAATTGATCCGCAAAGGCCCGTTGATAAGCCGGTCGGGCTTGGCCGCGGGCGATGTAGGCGCCGAGCTTCGGATACCGCTTTAGCAGTTCGGAGCTGTTCAAGCGGCGCAACACCGTCACCATCAGCAGGTCGCCGGCGCTGAAGGCGCCGTCCAGCCAGTCGGCCTCGCCGAGCCGGTGGGCGAGTTCGGTGAGGCGCACGCACACGCGCTCATCGAGTGACGGCAGGCGCTCGGCATGCCAGGGTTTGTCGTGCTCGAAGAGCACCGCCATCGAGCGCTCGACGATCGGCGGCTCGACGGTGTTCAGCGCCGCAAACATCCATGTGATCGCGCGGGCGCGGGCCTTCTCATCGTCGGGCAGCAGCCCTGCATGGCGCTGCGCGAGATGAAGCACGATCGCGCCCGATTCGAACAAGGTGAGCTCGCCGTCTTCGTAGGTCGGGATCTGGCCGAACGGATTTAGCTTGCGGTGCGCGGGCTGCTTCAGCGCGGTGAACGACAGCAGCCGAACGTCATAAGACTGGCCGATTTCTTCCAGCGCCCAACGAACGCGCATGTCACGTGCCAGCCCTTGACCGCGGTCGGGCGAGTGTTCAAAAGCGGTGAGGGTCGGGTTCATTGGCGTGCTCCTTGGTTGGACACCAATCTATCGCGACTCGCCTGTGCAGGGCCCGATCGCCCTGATCTTGACGCTGATGTGCGAGAGGCCGATCGCCCGCCGTTCGGTGCGCCGGAAACGCTGTTGCAGTGCAACACGGGTGTTCGTCCTACGTGACGTTCAAAAACTGTCCCACGTGTGTGCGTACTGCGGTCTCCGATGATTGCTTAGCTCCTTCAGGACCCTGCGTCTTAACGCCATGGCTGCTGAGAGGGGTGTTGGGTTTCCCGGCGTTCCAGGGCCTTGTGGGTCAGGCCTCTGCGATGTCTCAGTGTTCAGTCAGCTCTCAAAGGATGTCCGTGGCCATGAAGCCCATGCGCTTGTCTGCTTTTGCTCCTGCGCAATCCACAGGGATTGCGCCGTTTGCTCCGGTCGCCAAGGCGCCGAGCGATCGCGTGCCGACCGGCCTGGGCGAGCAGGATCTTTATCTGTTGTCCGAGGGCACGCATGCCCGCTTGTTCGACAAGTTCGGCTGCCACTTCCGCGCCGAGGGCGGGGCCGATTTCAGGGTCTGGGCACCGAATGCGCGCTCGGTCTCGGTGATCGGTGACTGGAACGGCTGGGACGCCGGCGCGCACCCGTTGACGCGGCAGGAAGGGCAAGGCATCTGGCAGGGCTTCGTGCCCACGGCCGAGCATGGCCAGCGCTACAAGTACCACGTGATCGGTGCCGGCGGGCAGGCGGTCGACAAGGCCGACCCGTATGCCCATCTGGCCGAAGAACCTTCGGCCACCGCGTCGCGCGCCTGGAACCTCGATTACGCATGGGGCGATGCCGACTGGATGCGCGATCGCGCACAGCGCAATGCATTGAGCGCCCCGATCTCGGTCTATGAAGTGCACTTCGGCTCATGGCGCCGCCACGACGACGGCGAGCCTTTGTCTTATCGCGAGCTGGCCCCTGCCTTGGGCGACTATGTGTCGCAGATGGGCTTCACCCATGTGGAGCTGATGCCGATCACCGAGCACCCGTTCTATGGCTCGTGGGGCTACCTGACCACCGGCTACTTCGCGCCGACCTCGCGCTACGGCACGCCGCAAGACTTCATGTACCTCGTGGATCACCTGCATCAGCGCGGCATCGGCGTGTTGCTCGATTGGGTGCCCTCGCACTTTCCGACCGATGAGCATGGCCTGCAGTATTTCGATGGCACTCATCTGTATGAGCATGCCGACCCGCGCCAGGGCTTTCACCCGGACTGGAAGTCGAGCATCTTCAACTACGGCCGTGGCGAGGTGCGCAGCTTCCTGATTTCATCGGCGCTGTTTTGGCTTGAGAAGTACCACCTCGATGGTTTGCGTGTCGATGCCGTTGCGTCGATGCTTTATCTCGACTACGGCCGCAAGGACGGCGAGTGGATTCCGAATGCGAAGGGCGGCAAGGAAAACCTCGAAGCCATCTCGTTCCTGCAGGCGCTGAACGAAGCGGTGTACCGCGAGCACCCCGACGTGATGATGGTTGCCGAAGAGTCGACCGCGTGGCCGCAGGTCTCGCGCCCAACCGGCGGCGGCGGCCTGGGCTTCGGCATGAAATGGAACATGGGCTGGATGCACGACACCTTGTCGTTCCTGCAGGCCGACCCGGTTCATCGCAAGTACCACCTGGGCCAGCTGACCTTCTCGCTGGTCTATGCCTTCAGCGAAAACTTCATGCTGCCGCTGTCGCATGACGAGGTCGTGCACGGCAAGGGCTCGTTGATCAGCCGCATGCCGGGCGACCCCTGGCAGCAGTTCGCCAACCTGCGCCTGCTGTATGCGCTGATGTGGACGCACCCCGGCAAGAAGCTGCTGTTCATGGGCAGCGAATTTGCGCAGCGCCATGAATGGACGCATGAAGGCCAGCTCGATTGGGCGATGGCGCAGCAGCCTGAGCACCACGGCATCCAGCGCCTGGTTCAAGACCTGAACCGCCTGTATCGGCAAGAGCGCGCGCTGCACGAAGTCGACTTCTCGGCCGAAGGCTTCGAGTGGATCGACGCGCAAGACGCCACCAACACCGTCATTGCCTACATGCGCTACGGCGCATCGGGCCAGGAGCCGCTGCTGGTGGTCGTCAACCTGACGCCGATCCCGCGTCAGCACTACCGCATCGGCGTGCCACGCGCAGGCCACTGGCGCGAAGTGCTGAACACCGATGTGAAGGACTACGGCGGCAGCGGCTGGGGCAACCTCGGCGGCCTCAGTACGGCAGCGATCGGCGCCCATGGCCGCGCGCAAAGCCTGGAGCTGACCTTGCCGCCGCTGTCGGTGCTGATCTTCAAACACGACGACCCGACCCAGCGGTCCAAGCCCGCGCTGCAGAGCGTCGATGGCCCGAGCTCGCACGGCACCGCTTCCGAACCGCTTCAAGAACCCACCTCATCCAACCTGAACACTCGCCCCGAAGGAGAAAAGAAATGACGTCACGCCACAAGGTATTGGCTTTTGTAATGGCCGGCGGGGAGGGCACACGCCTGTTCCCCTTGACCCAGGAACGCTGCAAACCCGCGGTGCCGTTCAACGGCAAACACCGCGTGGTCGACTTCGTGTTGAGCAACCTGGTGAACTCCGAGATCTATTCGGTGTACCTGCTGGTGCAATACAAATCGCAAGCGCTGATCGAGCATGTGCGCCAGTCGTGGACGATGGCCCGCTTCATTCCCGATCACTTCGTGACGGTGGTGCCACCGCAGATGCGCAATGGGCCGGAATGGTTTCAAGGCACGGCCGATTCGGTTTATCAAAACCTGCATCTGATCGAGACCTCGAACGTCGACCATGTCGCGGTGTTCGGTGCCGATCACATCTACCGCATGGATGTGCGGCAGATGCTGGACCAGCACGTGGCGCAAAACGCCGATGTGACGGTGGCCACCTTGCCGGTGCCGCTCTCGCAATGCAACTCGTTCGGCATCGTCGAGACCGACGACGACCTGCGCATCACCGACTTTCGCGAGAAGCCGGAAAGCACACCGGGAATGACCAAGCGGCCGACCCATGCGCTGGCCTCGATGGGCAACTACATCTTCAAGAAAGACGTGCTGCTGCAGGAGCTGCGCCGCGCCAAGGAAGCCGGCGAGAGCGACTTCGGCAAGCACATCCTGCCGCGCATGGTGGAGTCGCACAAGCTGCTGGCCTATGACTTCAACGACAACGTGATTCCGGGCACTGCCGACTTCGAAGAGCACGCTTACTGGCGTGACGTGGGCACCATCGATGCCTATTTCGATGCCCACCTCGACACGCTGGGCGCCCAGCCGCGCTTTCGCATGAGCAACCCGCAGTGGCCGATCTATGCAAGCCAGGATCAATCGGAGTCGGCGCAAATCGAAGCCGGCGTGATTCACCGCTCGGTGGTGGGCTCGGGCTGCGTCGTCAACAACGCGCGGCTTAACCACGCGATGCTTCGCCGCACGGTCTATGTGCATGAAGATGCCGACCTCGAACGCTGCATCGTGATGGATCGCACCGTGGTTGGCAAAGGCGCTTCGCTGCGCAACGTGATCATCGATCAGGACAACCACATTCCGCCAGGCGAGCGCATCGGGCACGACATTGAGGAAGACCGCAAGCGCTTCCATGTCAGTGAAGGCGGCATCTCGGTCGTGCCGCGGGGTTACTTCCCGCGCGCCGCGCCTGTGTCGACGACGCCTGCCGTAGCCACGCTTGAGCAGGCTCACCAACTGCAACGGGCGGCCTGACGACGATGGGACATCACGACACAGCGATCGCGGAGGCTGCGGCATCCACCTCCCCATCGAATCTGCGTACGCTCGCCGGCAGCCCCCATCCCTTGGGCTCGACCTGGGACGGCCAGGGCACCAACTTCGCGCTGTACTCCAGCGTGGCCGACAGCGTCGAGCTGTGCCTGTTCGATGAGGCCGGCGAGCGGCAGACGGTGTGCCTGCCCATCACGCGCAGCACCGGCAACGTCTGGCATGTCTACCTGCCCGACGTTCGCCCCGGCACCCTGTATGGATGGCGCGTGCTCGGGCCTTATGTGCCCGAGGAGGGCTTGCGCTGCAACGCTGCCAAGTTGCTGCTCGACCCTTATGCACGCAAGATCGTCGGCAGCATCGATTGGTCGAGCGCGAGCTATGCCTACCAGCTCGACAGCGACGACGAAGACTTCTCGTTCAACAGCGAAGACAGTGCGTCGGCCATGCCCAAGTGCGTGGTGGTCGAAGACGCCTTCGACTGGGGCGACGACAAGCCGCCCCGGGTGCCCTGGAGCGAAACCATTTTCTACGAGGTGCACGTCAAGGGCTTCAGCAAGCAGCTGAAAACGATTCCCGAAGCGCTGCGCGGCACCTATGGCGCGCTGGCGTCCGATGAAGCCATTGCCCATTTCAAACAACTGGGCGTGACCTCGCTGGAGCTGCTGCCGGTGCAGTTCTTTGTTGACGACCAGCGGCTGATCGAATCGGGCTTGCGCAACTATTGGGGCTACAACACGATCGGCTTCTTCTCGCCCGACCTGCGCTATAGCATCACCGGCACGATCGACGAGTTCAAGGGCATGGTCAAGCTGCTGCACGCCGCCGGCATCGAGGTGATTCTCGACGTGGTCTACAACCACACCGGCGAAGGCAACCACCTGGGCCCGACGCTGAGCTTCAAGGGCATCGACAACCGCGCCTATTACCGGCTCAGCGACAAGAGCGCGCGCCACTATCACGACGTGACCGGCACCGGCAGCACGATGAACAGCCATTCGCCGGTGGCGCTGCGGCTGATGCTGGACAGCCTGCGCTACTGGGTTTCTCAAGTGCATGTGGACGGCTTCCGCTTCGATCTGGCGGTGGCGCTGGCGCGGGGTGAATCCGAATTCGAGGCTTACAGCAGCTTTCTGTCGGCGATCCATCAAGACCCGGTGCTGAGCCAGGTCAAGCTGATTGCCGAGCCCTGGGACATTGGCGATGGCGGCTACCGCGTCGGCGGCTTTCCGCTCGGCTGGGCCGAATGGAATGGCCGTTACCGCGACGCGGTGCGCGCCTTCTGGCGCGGCGACGAAGGGGCGCTGCCGGAGTTTGCCGATCGGCTGTGCGGCTCGGCCGACCTGTTCGGCCACAGCGGCCGTTCGCCGACCGCCAGCGTCAACCTGATCACCGTGCATGACGGGTTCACGCTGCGCGACCTCGTCAGCTACAACGACAAGCACAACGAGGCCAACGGCGAAGACAACCGCGACGGCGAATCCAACAACATGAGCTGGAATTGCGGCGTCGAAGGCGACACCGACGACGAAGCCATCAACCGTTTGCGCCGCCGGCAGCAGCGCAATTTCTTGGCGACCTTGTTCGTCTCGCAAGGCACGCCCTTGCTGCTGGGCGGCGACGAGTTGAACCGCACGCAGGGCGGCAACAACAACGCTTATTGCCAGGACAACGAGATCAGCTGGATCGACTGGAGCGAGCCTGGCGCGGCGTCGCTGCAAGCTTTCGTGCAGCAGATGATTGCGCTGCGCCGCGAGCTACCGGCGCTGCGCCGCACCACCTTCTTCGATGGCGAAGCCAACGAACAAGGCCAGCGCGACATCACCTGGATCAATGCCGACGGCGTCCAGATGGACGACGCCGAATGGATGTCGCCGATCGCGCGCAGCACCGGTGCGCTGCTGTGCGGCCGCGGCACCGGCCATGTCGATCAGCACGGCCAGCCGATCGCCACCGACACGGTGATGCTGCTTTTCAATGCTCACCATGAAGAAGTGCCCTTCGTGCTGCCGCCGCACCGCGGCTCGCAGTGGACGCTGCGCATCGACACCTCGCATGAAGACCAACATCAGGCGCGGCGCAGCGAGTGGTCGGCGGGTGAAACCTATTACCTGTCGGGCCGCTCGATGGTCGTGATGACGCAGCCATCTCAAGACCGCTGAGGCCGGCACGGCAGATCAACAGACGTAACACCGGCGCCACGACACCAGCGCGGCCCCACCCAGGCCGCGGCGGTTGGCCAGACACACACAGCGAGCCACCTGTCACCTCCCCATCATCCAGAACACGCATGAGAAACCACGCACGAGAAAACACGCATGAGAAACGATGAGATGAGCGCCCCCTCGGCGAAACCCCTGGATCACTCGCAGCGTGCTTCCAACGAGGCCTCGACCTTGCATTCCGCTGCATCCGATTCCAGTGCATCCGATTCCGATACATCCGAGATCAAGACGATCACCGGCGAGACCTCGGCCACGCAGGCCGACAGCCCGACCTTTGCCAGCCCGACTTTCGTGGCGCCGCTTCACACCCAGCCGAAGGCCAGTGGCTCTCGGCATGGCCATGCGATGCCGTTCGGCGCGTCGCTGAAAGCCGGTGGCGGCGTGCGCTTCGCGCTGTGGGCGCCGGCCGATGTGGGCGTCGCGCTGCAGGTGACGACCGGCGCGTGCGCCGGCCGCTATGACGCGGTGGCCGATGCCGAAGGCTGGCGCGTGGTAGAGCTGTCGCAAGCGGTAGTCGGTGACCGTTATCAATGGGCGATCACGAAAGCCGGCGACGCCGAGCTGCGCGTGCCTGACCCGGCTTCGCGCGACAACCCCGAAGGTGCATTGGGGCCTTCGGCCGTCGTCGACCCGCAGGCCTTCGAATGGGGCGAAGCCGAAGCCCGCTGGCGCGGCCGGCCCTGGGCCGATGTGGTTGCCTACGAGTTGCACGTCGGCACCTTCACACCCGAAGGCAGCTTCGAAGCGGCCGAAAAGCGCCTGCCGCAGTTGGCCGAGCTGGGCATCACCTGCATTCAGCTGATGCCGGTGGCGAGCTTCCCGGGACGCTTCGGCTGGGGCTATGACGGCGTGTTGCCTTATGCACCGCAATCCGCCTATGGCCCGCCGCAAGCGCTGAAGCGATTCATCCAGGCCGCGCACCGCCTGGGCCTGATGGTGATGCTCGATGTGGTCTACAACCACTTCGGGCCCGAGGGCAACTACCTCTCTGTGTACGCGCCGCAGTTCTTTACCGACCGCCATCACAACGCCTGGGGCGACGCGCTGAATTTCGACGGCCCGGGCAGCCGGGTGGTGCGCGAATTTTTTATCCACAACGCGCTCTACTGGATCGACGAATACCGCTTCGATGGCCTGCGCCTCGACGCCGTGCATGCGATGAAAGACGACTCGTCGCCCGACATCCTGCAAGTGTTGGCGCAGCGCGTGCGCGCGCACAGCGCAGGCCGGCAAGTGCACCTGGTGCTGGAGAACGACTGCAATGAAGCCGCGCGCCTGCGGCCTGGCGTGCCGGGCGGGGTGGATGTGTTGCACGAGGCCCGGCGCCTGCAAGGCGGAAGCCACGAGCCGGGGGACGAAAAGAGCAAGGAGGGTAGGGCAGGCGCTCACCAAGGCAGTCACCAAGGCAGTGAAGACGGCCGCTATGACGGCCAGTGGAGCGGTGATTTCCACCACACGCTGCATGTGCTGATGACCGGCGAGCACGAAGGCTATTACGGTGAATACGTGCAGTCACCGCGCACGCAGCTGGCCCGTTGCCTGACGCATGGCTTTGCGCGCGAAGGCGCGCCTCACCTTGAGGCGGCCGGCAGCAACCCGCGCCGCGATGCGACCAGCACGCTCGACCTGCCATGCGCCGTCAACTTCGTGCAGACGCATGACCAGATCGGCAACCGCGCGTTCGGCGATCGGCTGGCCGCGTTGGTGGACGAGGCGCCGCGGCGGCTGGCCACCGCGTTGCTACTGTTGAGCCCGACCACGCCGATGCTGTTCATGGGCGAGGAATTCGCGGCGACGTCGCCGTTTCTGTTTTTCGCAGACTGGAGCGGGCCGTTGCGCGACGCGGTGGTGGCGGGGCGGCGGCGCGAATTCGCGCAGTTCACGGCCTTTGCCGATGAAGCGGCGCGTGAGCGCATTCCCGACCCCTGCGCGATCGAGACCTTCCAGCGCTGCAAGCTGGACTTCGACGCGCTGGCTCAGCGGCCCGAGCAAGCCGACAGCTGGCGCTTTCACCAGACCTTGCTGGCCTTGCGCCAGCGCGATCTCGCGCCGCGCCTGACTCAGCTACGCGCGGGCGCGCACGAGTCTCGCTTCGACGGCACGGAGTTGATGACGGTGCTGTGGCGCTTCGAGACCGGCCGTTCGCTGGAGCTGCGCGTCAACCTCGGCCCGCACACCTGGCATGGCGAACTCGATGAGCCGCACGCCGAGCCGGCCTGGTTCAGCGTCGGCAAGGTGGGAGCGCGCGAGTTGGGCGCCTGGTCGGCTTGCTGGCATTGGCGCGACCCGGCCTTGTCGCTGGCGCGGCGCTTTCCCGCCGCGGTCGGATCATCGTCTGCCAAAGCGCCGGGAGGCGAGGTCGGACATGGGCGTTAAACCCAAACTGGAACCCAAGCCGACATCGTCATCGAAGCTGGCATCGGAAGCGACAGCGAGCGCCGCTCTCGGTGCCACGCACTTGCCGGGCGCATCACCCGCATCGGCAGTGGCTGCGCCGCGTTCACAGCCCTCTCGGCTGCAGGCCCTGTGCGAACGCCTCGGCATCTGTGCCAGCTATCAAGATGCCTGGGGCCAGCCGCACACGCTGGATGATGCGACGCTGAGGCGGTTTTTGGGCGCGCTCGGCATCGCGGCCGATGACGAGGCCGCGCTCGCCGCCGCCTGGCAGCGCATCGACGCGCAGGCCGATGTGCCGGCGCCGATGAGGGTCATCCGGCAGGATCAGGCGAAGACGCTTCAGCTCGCCGCGCGTGCGATTGGGCTGCAGTGGCTGCTGCAGGCCGAGAATGGCGTCGAGTGGCATGGCGAAGTGATGGCAGCCAACGACGCGCCGCCAGATCTTGCTGCGGCCGCATTCGTGCCTGCAGCTCAGACATCTGACAAGGTCACATCGGCCGAACGGGCGCCCGAGCACGCCACCGATGGCGTCACAGCCGATGAAGCCCAGGCCAGCATCGAACTGCCTGCCGATCTGCCGATCGGTTATCACCGCTTGCGCATTGCTGATGCCGGCATCGACCTGCTGCTGGCCGTGTGCCCGGCGCAATGCCACCGGCCGCAAGGCCTGGTGACCGGTGAGCGCTGGTGGGGGCCGACGGTGCAGCTGTATGCGCTGCGATCGAAGCGCAACTGGGGCATCGGCGATTTCAGCGATCTCGCGCAGACGGTGGAGATCGCGGCCGCGCAAGGTGCCGCCTTTGTCGGCATCAACCCGGTTCATGCCTTGTTCCCGGAGTTGCCGGAGCAGGCGAGCCCGTACAGCCCGTCAAGCCGCATCGCACTGAATGCGATCTACCTCGATGTCGAAGCGGTTGCCGATTTCAAGCACTGCAAGACGGCGCAAAAGCTGGTGGCCCATGCCGATTTCCAGCATCAGCTGGCGCAGTTGCGCGAAGCGGCACAGGTCGACTATGCCGGTGTGGCCACGCTCAAGCGGGCCGTGCTGAGCCGCCTCTATCGCCATTTCTGCAAGCACGAGCTGGCCGAAGACTCGCCGCGGGCAGCGCAGTTCCGCGCCTTCCAGCAGCAGGCCAGCGTGTCGCTGCGCCGGCATGCGCTGTTCGAGGCGCTGCAGTCGCATCTGCAGGCGCAAAACGTGGCGCAAGACCCGACGCTGAACGCTTGGGCTTCGTGGCCCGAGGCTGCGCGCGACCCGAGCAGCCCGTGGGTGGCGCAGTTTCAGCGCGAGCATCTCGATCGCATCGAATTTTTCGACTACCTGCAGTGGCAGTGCGATGAGCAGCTGAGTACGGCGCAGCGCCATGCGAAGGCGAACGGCATGCCGCTGGGCCTTTATCTCGACATGGCGGTGGGCGTCAATGAAAGCGGCTCCGAGACTTGGTCTTGGCCGGGCTTGTATGCGCTGGATGCGCATGTCGGCGCGCCGCCGGAGAGCTACAACCCGGCTGGGCAGAATTGGGGCTTGCCGCCGATGATTCCGTCGGCCTTGCAGGCGCATGCCTATCGCCCGTTCATCGACCTGCTGCGCGCAAACATGCGCCATGCCGGCGCGTTGCGGCTCGACCATGTGATGGCCTTACAGCGCCTGTTCTGGATCTTGCGCGGTGACGATGCCGGCCTGGGCACGTATGTGCACGGCCCGTTCGACGACCTGCTGAATTTGCTCGCGCTGGAGAGCGTTCGCGCGCAATGCCTGGTGATCGGTGAAGACCTCGGCAATGTGCCGCCGAACTTTCGCGAAACCATGGGCGAACGGGCGGTGCACGCTTATGGCCCGCTGTACTTCGAGCGCCGGCCCGATGGCCGTTACCCGAGGCCGGGCGACTGGAAGGCTCAGGCGCTGGCGGTGGTCGGCACGCACGACCTGCCGACCTTGCGCGCCTGGTGGCGCGGCGATGACATCACGACGCGCGACCGCCTGGCGCTGTACCCGAGTGCCGCGCAGCGCGACGCGCACCGAGCGGCCCGCGCCGAGGAGCGCAGCGCCTTGCTGCAGGCCTTGCAGCGCGAGGGTTTGCTGCCTGGGGACGCTGTCGCCCGCAAGCGGGTCGCTGGCCTTCGAGATAACGAAACAGATCAGCGCCAGCGTGCGAAGGCATCGGCCAAGGTGGCCGACACGAGCAGCGACATCCACATTGATATCAACGACACCGACCCACGACTGACCGAATGGGTGTATGCCTATCTCGGCCGCGGCCGGTCGCAGCTGGTCGGCGTGCAATTCGAAGACGTGTTGCAGCAGCTCGAGCAGGTCAACGTGCCCAGCACGACCGAAGCGCGTTACCCCAACTGGAGAATCAAGCTGAGCCTCGATCTCGATCAAATCGCGCAGGAGCCGCGCTGGCTTGCGGTCAGCGCCGCGCTGCGCGAAGCACGGCGGGCGCCGCTGAGCCCCGAGCTCCATGGTCCGCAAGGGGCCGACCCAGATTGGGCGGGTGATGGCATCGATCGCACCGAACGGCCCGGCAGCCGCGGTGCACAAAATGAAGCGGGAGGCCAAAGCAAGGCCTTGCGCGCCACGCTGGCCACCGCGCTCGTGCCGCGCGCCACCTACCGCATCCAGTTCCATGCTGGCATGCGCTTCGATGATGCAACGCGCGCCGTGCCTTATCTCGACGCGCTGGGCGTCAGCCATCTCTATGCCTCGCCTTATCTCCAGGCACGCCAGGGCAGCCTGCACGGCTATGACGTGGTCGACCCGACGCGGCTGAACGCCGAGATCGGCGATGAGGCCGCGCACGAGCGCTTGTGTCAGACCTTGCAACAGCACGGCATGCATCAGCTGATCGACATCGTGCCCAACCACATGGGCGTGCTGGAGGCCGACAACCTGTGGTGGCTGGACGTGCTGGAGTGCGGCCAGGCCTCGGCCCATGCGCGCAGCTTCGACATCGAATGGCACGACACGAAGCCCGAACTCGATGGCAAGGTCTTGCTGCCGGTGCTCGGCGATGCCTACGGCCGCGTGCTGGAGGCGGGCGAGCTGGTGCCGGTGTTCGATGCGGCGCGCGGCAGCTTCCACATCGCCTACTACGGCCACCGCTTCCCGATCGACCCGCGGCTGTATGCGCAGCTCCTGTCGGTGAACCCGCCGCCAGGGGCCGGCGATGAGGATGCAAACACCGGCCTGCCTGCCGCGCAACTGGCGCAGCTCGCCGCACTGGCCCATGCCTTTGCGCAGCTGCCGGCGCAAGACGATGAGACCGAAACCCGGCGGGCGATTCGCCGCCGCGACAAGGCCGCGTTGAAGCAACAGCTGGCCCAAGCCAGCGAGCGCTTTGGGTGGCTGGCCCCGTGGATTGAGCAGCGGCTGAATCGATTGAAGGGCGAGCCGGGTCGCCCCGGCAGCTTCGATGCGCTCGATGCCTTGATCGGCCGGCAGGCTTATCGGCTGGCCTGCTGGCGGGTGGGTGGCGATGACATCAACTACCGCCGATTCTTCGATGTCAGCGGGCTGGCCGCCTTGCGGATGGAGCGCCGCGAGGTCTTCGATGCGGTGCACGAAAAGATTTTCGGCTGGCTGGCGCAAGGCCGCGTGGCCGGGCTGCGCGTCGATCACCCCGATGGCCTGGCCGACCCGCAGGCCTATTTCGAACGCCTGCAAACACGCCATGCCGAAGCACTGCAGCAGGCCGGCCAGCCGCCGCGTGCGCTGTATGTCGCCGTCGAGAAAATCCTCGGTGAAGGCGAGTCGTTGCCCACCGATTGGGCCGCGCATGGCGACACCGGCTACCGCTATTCAAACCAGGTCAACGGCGTGTTTGTCGATGGCCGGCGCGAGGCCGACATGGACCGCGTCTATCAAACCTTCGTCCGCGCCAAACCCGATTTCAGTGCCGAGCTGCGCGAGGCGAAGCGGCTGATCATGTCGACTTCGCTGGCGAGCGACCTGCACTGGCTGACCGAGGCGCTGCACCGCATTGCGTTGGGCCATCGCACGACGCAAGATTTCAGCCGCAACCGGCTGCGGGCCGCGCTGATGGCGGTGGCAGGCGCCTTCGATGTGTACCGCAGCTACCTGGTTGTGCACGCGGATGGTCGCAAGCCGAGCGATGAGCCCGGCGCAGCGGTTTGCGATTCACCGAAGGCCGGTTTGCCAGAGACGAAACGCGCCAGCACCACGCAGCGCGATCGCCAGCGTGTCGACGCGGCCACGGCAGAAGCGATGCGCCAATGCGACCCGGGCGACCGGGGCGCGATCGACTTCCTTCACGACGTGTTGCTCGGCACCGTGCCGGGCGCCGCCGACGCCGGGGCCTTCATCGTGCGCTGGCAGCAGTTCACCGCACCGGTGATGGCCAAGGCGATGGAAGACACCGCGTTTTATCGCTATCACCGGCTCGTCTCTTTGAACGATGTCGGCGGTGACCCGCGCCAGTTCGGCTTGTCGGTGGCCGGCTTTCACGAGGCCAACCAGCTGCGTGCCCGCGAGACGCCGCACACGATGCTGGGCACCTCAACGCATGACAGCAAGCGTTCGGAAGATGTGCGGGCGCGGCTCGATGTGCTGTCTGAAATCCCCGATCGATGGCAGGACGCAACCGGCCGCTGGTCGGCGCTGAATCGAGGCGCTTCAACCTGCGGCGCGGTGGCGATCGACCGCAATGACGAATACCTGCTGTACCAGACACTGGTCGGCATCTGGCCGGCCGAACCGGTCGACGCATCGGCGCTCGATGACTTGCGCGACCGGGTGCAGGCTTATCTGCTGAAGGCCACCCGCGAGGCCAAGCGCAACACCTGCTGGACGGACCCCAACGAAGCCTATGAGAAAGCGCTGGCCGCGTTCATCGACCAGCTGCTCGGCCAGCGCGAGGGCAACCTCTTCATCGATGACCTGGAACGTTGGCTGGCGCCGGTGGCCGCCTTCGGCTTCTGGAACAGCCTGAACCAGGTCGTGCTGAAGCTGACCTCGCCCGGCGTGCCCGACCTCTACCAAGGCTGCGAGACCTGGAACTTCAGCCTGGTTGACCCGGACAACCGGCGGTCGGTGGACTTCACGAAGCTGCCCGCGCTGCTGTCGGCCAGCTTGTCGCTGTTGAGCGGCGGCCGCTTGCCCGACGAGGCCTTGACGGGGCCGAAGGGCTTGCTCGCTCGTTTGCCGGATGGCCGGCTGAAGATGCTGGTGACTGCACGGCTGCTGCATTTGCGGCGCGATCAAACGGCACTGTTTCGCGACGGTGCTTACCTGCCGCTGAGCGTGATCGGCCCGGCGGCCGACCACGTGATCGCTTATGCGCGCAGCCATCAGGGCGCCTGGGCCGTGGTCATTGCCAGCCGCCTGCTCAGCAGCGCGACGCAGCACGACCCGGCCGCCCTCGGGCCTTCCCTGTGGGCCGGAAGCCGAGTCGTGATTCCATTGCACGCCACCACCGATTGGCGCGACTCGATCACCGGCCGCACGGTGCGGGCCGTAACCGCAGGCGATGAAGAAGCCAAGCAGCGCGAGGGGCAGGGCAAGGGGCAGCGTGAGGAACAACGTGAGGGAGGCCCGAGCCACGAAGGCCTGTTGTCGTTGCCGCTCGATGAGGTGTGGGCCGGCCTGCCCTTTGCGGTGCTTGTTCCACAGTGATGACGTGATGAAATAAGCTGAAGAAATAAGTTGAACGGCGGGCGAGCGCAGCGGCGGAAGGCCGCGCCATCGCGATGGATTGGCCTTCTCGCTTTCTCTTGTCTATGCTTGCCTATCCAAATGGAGTCAATTTTTGAGCACCGTCCTCCGCCCGGCCGGCTTGTCGGCATCCCGCACTGCAAGCGCTGCGGCCAACCCGCTGCGCATCCTTTTCGTTACACCCGAATGTGCGCCGTGGGTCAAGAGTGGCGGCCTGGGTGATGTCAGCGCGGCCTTGCCGCAGGCGTTGCGGGCGCTGTGGCATGAAGTGCGGGTGCTGATGCCGGCTTATCGGCCGCTGCGCCCGTTGCTCGCCACCTCGCGCAAGCGTTACACCGTGCCGGCCGACGGCCCGTGGCCCGAGGCGCAACTGGTAGAGGTACATGCCGAAGGGCTGAACTTGTTGTTGCTCGATTGCCCTGGCTTCTATGACCGCCCCGGCAGCGCCTACGGCAACACCGACGGTGTCGACTTCGAAGACGGGCTGCGCCGCTTCGCTTTTCTGAGCCACGTCGCGGCGCGCGTGGCCAGCGGCGGCGGCGCGGCTTTCGGACTGAAGTGGAAGGCCGATGTGCTGCACGCCAACGATTGGCCCACCGGCCTGGCGATGGCTTATCTGCAAGAGATTGAGCAAGAGAGGGCGAAAGAGGGCGGCGAGCACCGAACGGCGGGCGTGTTCACGATTCATAACCTCGCGTTCCAGGGGCTTTTCCCGGTCAAGGGCGCCGCGGCCATCCACCTTCCGCAGAGCTGGCTGAACATCGAAGGTTTGCTGCACTGGGAGAAGCTGTGCCTGCTGAAGGCAGGCATCCGCTACGCCGATGCGGTGACCACCGTCAGCCCGACCTATGCGCGCGAGATCCAGACGCCAGAGATGGGCTGCGGGCTCGACGGCCTGATCCGCGCGCGCGCCGAGCGGCTGCACGGCATCCTGAACGGCATCGACGGTGCCACCTGGAACCCGGCGCATGACGCCCGGCTCACGAAACCCTACAGCGCCGCCACCTTGGCCGACAAAGCCGTCAACAAGCGGGCGCTGCAGCAGGAGGTGGGCCTGGCGATCGGCTCCGATGAAGGCGGCGGCCGCGGCCCGATGCTCTTCGGCACCGTGAGCCGGTTGACCGAGCAGAAGGGGCTGGACCTGGTGCTGGCCAACATCGACTGGCTGGTGAATGCCGGCCATCAACTGGTGATTCTCGGCCGCGGGGACGCCTCGCTGGAGCGCGCCTTGCTCGAAGCCGCCGCGCGCCACCCGTCGCGCGTGGCGGTGATCGTCGGCTTCGATGAAACGCTGGCCCACCGCATCGAGGCCGGCGCCGATGCCTTCCTGATGCCATCGCGCTTCGAGCCCTGCGGCCTGAACCAGATGTACAGCCAAGCCTATGGCACGCCGCCGATCGTGCATGCGACCGGCGGCCTGGCCGATTCGGTCGACGACGTGCCTGAGGGCCCCGAAGGCCCCGAAGGCGACGCCCGCGGCACCGGCTTCCGCTTCGACCGCACGACTCCCGAAGCCTTGCGCGGCGCGATGGAGCGCGCCGTGCGCCTCTGGCACAACCCGCCAGCCTGGTCAGCGCTGCAACTGCGCGCGATGGCCCGCGAGTTCGACTGGGAGTTCAGTGCCCGGCAATATGAGTCGATGTACCGCGGCTTGTTGACCGCTTCGGCACTGGCGGCTTGAGAGGGCGGGGCTCGTTTATCTTCGCTGCTATCGCGCGTGGCGCATGAGGCAGGTTGAACCCCGGCCTCGTTCTGACCTTTAGCTCCTCCGCTTGCTGGTGCTGGTGCTGGTGGCGCTGGTACGTCGCTGCATTGGCTCGTTCTAGCTGCACCTTGCCAGCTCATTTGGCCCGACTCCGCCCGCAGGTCGCTTGCTGCTCATAAGGTGAGCCGAACCTGACCTCTCGATTGATGATGCGATCGAGAGGTGTCGGTACCTCCTTCGTTAGCTGCGGCAGAATGCGGCCCGCGCATCGAATCACTGCCCTGGAATGGGTGGGATGGCGATGGTTTCGGAATCTGAAGGGGTGCTGCATCCCGCAGCGCCACGGGAGGAAAAAATGAACGGAAATTTCTTGTCCGGCCTGCGCGGCCGGATGGTCGCCTGTGGGCTCGTGCTGGCTGTGGCCTGGGCTGTTTCAGCCTGCGGCGGCGGCGGGGGTGATGATGGGCCTGCGCCTGTGCCGCCTGTGCCGCCTGCGCCGCTCGCCATCAGCATTCAAGCCATCGAGCCTCAATACCCGGTGGAGGGCCAGGCAGCGAGCTTTACTGCGGTAGCCAGCGGAGGCCAGGGCGTGCAGTTGACGTACAGCTGGGAATTCGGCGATGGGCAGTGGAGCAGCGACCGAACCCCGATCAATCGATACAGAGCGGCGGGCACGTATGCGGTCAGGCTGACGGTCGACGATGGGCATCAGCATAGGGCCGTCGCTACCAGCAGCGTGATTGTCGATCGCGTCAACGCGGTCATGGCGAGCGCCAGCACCATGGTGCCTAACCTTGGCCAGCAGGTCAGCTTTCGCGCCAGCGGGCAAGGCCTGGACCCACTGAGTTATGCATGGGACTTCGGCGATGGCGGGACCAGCGCCGAGAAAGATCCCACGCATGCCTTCGTTGAGAAGGGCACTTACAAGGTGGCACTGACCATGACCGATGGCCACGGTCACAGCAACCCGTCAACATTGCAAGTCAATGTGATGACCGATGCGCCGACCCTCGCGTTCAAAAAAATGCCAGAGACGATTTTCACCAACTCTTGGGGCGAATTCATCGTCGAACCCAATCTCACTGGAGACAGGTTGCTGTGGGACTTTGGTGATGGATCCAAGAATGTGTCAACCAGCTGGACGGTTCAACATCAATTCACCAAAGCGGGTAGCTACGTTATCACGGTCGTCAAGACCGACCCGGCCGGGCAAACCGCCACGGTCAGTGCCACCGTGACAGTGAAAAACCCACCAGCCCCTTCGGGCGTGACGATCTCTTCCAACCAATTGGTGGTCGGCGAAAGCGCCCTGTTGAAACTCACTGGATACGCAGGGAGCAACTACCTGCTGGACTACGCCTGGGATTTTGGTGACGGTACCCGGGCTGCTGCCACTGGGCAAAATCATGGTGCGGAACACCGCTATGAAAAGCCCGGCAGCTACGTCGTCACGCTGACCGTGACTGACACCTTTGGTCAGAGCGCTACTGCAACGGCCACCATTGGTGTGGGTGCCGCGCAGATGCTGCATCTGCTTGCCGGAGCCGATTTGCCTTCCTCCTCGGTAGATGGTGCAGGCAAGGACGCCCGCTTTCGTGCGCCGACCGGAATGGCTTTTGATGCGGCGGGAGATCTTTACATCGCCGACACCGATAACCAGGCGATTCGTCGGATGAAGCCTGACGGTTCGGTCTCGACGGTGATTAGCAAAACGTCAGGGCCCGCACCGTCCTGCACAGCGAATGACGGCAATGCGATCTATAACCCCAGTTCAGTCGGGTTCGATGGACAGGGCAATCTGCTCGTGCTCGTCGCTTGCAGTTCATGGATCGTCCAAATTGCCAGCGATGGCGCTATCACACGACGCGGTGTCTACGATCCATTGTCCAGCGATAGGGGACGCGGAATGGTGGTCGATCGCGCGGGCAACACCTATATCGTCGTGGCCGGATCGGCCATTCAAAAGATGTCACCGACTGGAGAGACGACGATCTTTGCGGGCAACCCGAAGCTTTGCGAAGACATCGATGGTGTCGGGAAGGAAGCGGACTTCTGCTTCAAAGGGTATGCGTCATCCAGTCTGGCCATTGATGGTGACGACAACCTCTATGCGATTACCGCCAATGCGGTTCGCAAGGTCACGCCTGACGGTACGGTGCGTACATTGACAGGTAGCTGGAATCAAAGTGGCTATGTCGATGGCCCGGCCATTGACGCGCGTTTTGGCAACCTGACGAGCATTGCGGTCGACAAGAGTCGCAACGTGTATCTTGCCGACTCGACGAACAATGTGGTGCGCAAGCTCTCAGCCAGCGGTGAGGTCACGACGGTGTCAGATCCAATCCGTGCATCGGCCAGTCCGTATGAATCATCGATATCAATTGCAGTGGATGCCACGGGAACGGTGTTCTTGGCGGACGCAAAGAGCCAGTTGATCCGAAAGCTCAATCCGGGCCGCACCTGGACGACAGTGGCCGGTCGCGAGCCGAACACGGAGGTTCCGCTCCCTATCGTCGATGGTCTGGGTTCGCAGGCGGCATTTTTCCGCCCGACCGGCGTGGTGCAGGGGCGCAGCGGAAATTTCTATGTGGCTGACTCGGACCATTCGGCGATTCGCAAAATCACACCAGAAGGAATGACCAGCACGTTGGCCCGCATTCCGTATCGCTTGACGACCGTGACCACCTTGGGATGGCCGTTGTCAGACGTGCCTTCCCTTGGAGCACTCGCCGTCGACGAAGATGAAAACGTTTATGTCGCCGATGCCATGAACAGCGTGATCCGCAAAATCGCACCGAATGGCGCGCAAAGCGTCGTAGCAGGGACGGAAGGTCTGCCCGGCAAAGCCGACGGCCCAGCCAATATTGCGAGCTTCAATCACCCAATGGGAATCGCCATCGATGCCGCTCGCAATCTCTATGTTGCCGATACCTTCAATCACAGTGTGCGCAAGATTTCGGCGGAGGGCGAAGTAACCACGATTGCAGGCCGGCCGTTGATATTCGGAGCGACCAACGGTGCGGGCACCAAGGCAAGCTTTCGTTACCCCACCTCACTGGTGGTCGATGGCCAAGGCCGACTGTTCGTTGCGGACTCCGGCAACAACATCATCCGCAAGATCATGCCTGACGGAACCGTCAGCACGGTCATGGGACGCGCCGGTGAAACCTCAGTCAACAGGTCTCGCGGGGTCTATTCACGCAGCTTGTCGAGCTTGGCGCTTGACTCCGGGAACGGCAACCTGTTCTTCGTCGACGAGGCTTCCAACACGATCAATGTGATGATGCCGGACGACTCGGTGCATGGGGTGGTGGGCGGCGGCGAGGGCCGCATTTCCACCGGTGACCTGCCCGGGCAACTGCGCTCGCCTCGGGGCGTCGCAGTGACTGCCGATCATCAGTTGGTGATCACGAGTGCGAACGCAGTGTTGATCACGAGCGGCTTTTAGGTTCGCTTGCTGGACCCGTTGACGTCGATCAACAGGTCCAGCTTGTTCGATATCGATGCGGTCATCGGTGCAGTTAGTTAACCGGTGGAGGTGGGTGCATAGGTGGGCCGACCCACCTCACACTGCAAGCGCCAGCGCGTCAATGGCCGCGCCATGCACACCGGGGGCGGCGGCCAGGAAGTCCTTGCTGGCGGGGGTCCAGGCACGGCCGGCGATGTCGGTGACGCAGCCGCCGGCCTCGGTGATCAGCAGCGCGCCGGGCAGCAGGCCGGCGCGCACCTGGCTGTGCTGCCAGAACACATCCATGCGGCCGGCGGCCACCTGAATCAGTTGCAACGTGGCCGGTACCGAGACGTGCAAGACCAGCGCGTGCCTGAGCATCGAGGTGATCGATCGGCCGACCTGGCGATGGGTTTCCTCGTCTTCGCCGGGGCGGCCCTGGCCGGTGCCGACCAGTGCGCAGCGCAAGTCGGTCTTCGCGGAAGGGCGCAGCCGCACGCCATCGAGATAAGCTCCGGCGCCGCGCACCGCCGTGTACGTCTGGCCGGTGATCGGCAGATAGACCACGGTCAGCACCGGCGTGTTGTCACGCACCAGCGTCGCGGTGACGCACCAATCGTTCATGCCGTGGATGTGGTTGATGTTGCCTTCGACCGGGTCGGTGACCCACCATTCACCGGCCGGCAAGGTGCCGTCGACATGTTCGTCTTCCACCCATTCTGCTTCGGGGTGAGCGTCCGTCAGGCCCGCGCGCAGGATGGACAAAGACGCTTCGTCGTTGCCTTGCAGCGCACTCAGGAGTTCGGTTTCGCGGCCGATGCGGGCGTCGATCGAGAAGCGGCTTTTCACCTGCTGACCGGCTGCTTGAACGGTGGCCACCACAGCCGGCAGCAGCGCCAGATCGGCCGCGATGAGGAGGTCGGCCGCGATGGCGGCGTGATTGTGAAAAGGCG
>CAXTCD010000063.1:0-23950 GCA_964242145.1 uncultured Rhizobacter sp. | reverse complement strand
CTCGCGATGGTCACGCTGGCCTTCGGCACCATCATCCAGATCCTCATCAACGAGATGAGCTTTCTGACCGAAGGGCCGATGGGCATCAAGCTCGCGAAGCCCGCGCTGTTCGGCCAGGTGCTCAGTGAGCGCGAGTTCTTCTGGGTGGTCGGGGCCTTGCTGCTGCTGTCGCTGGCCGTTGTGCATCGGCTGTTGAACTCGCACCTTGGGCGCGCGTTCGAGGCCTTGCGCGGCAGCCCGGTGGCGAGCGACTGCATGGGTGTCTCGGTCTATCGCTACAAGGTCTATGCCTTCGTGATCAGCGCCGGCTTCGCCGGGTTGGCCGGTGCGCTGTATGCCTACTCGGAGCAATACATCTCGCCCAACACCTACAACTTCGAGTTGACTGTGATGTTCCTGTTGGCCGTCATCATGGGCGGGCGTAAGACACGCAGCGGCTCGATGCTCGGCGCGGCCATCATCGTGATGCTGCCCAAGCTGCTCGATGACATCGAGATGTTCCGCTGGGTGGCCGTCGTCATTGCAATCGCCGTGACCAGCGCCGCCATCGTTGCGCTGCGGCGTGGCAAGAGCACCTGGGGCCAGGCCGCCGTGCCGGTCATCGGCAGCATCGCTCTGGCCGGGGTGTCTTTCGTGCTGACCACGATGACCGACTGGCGGCTGTCGATCTTTGGCGTGATCACGCTCTTCGTCGTCTACTACCTGCAAGACGGCATCGTCGGCTTCGTGCGCACCGCGTTGCGGCTTCAGACACGCGTGCTGGTCGCAAGCGTCGATTTGGCCGACGCACCGAAAGACGCGGTATCGCAGGCCGACGCCTCCAGCGCGCAAGCGCTGTTGAGCGCGCAAGACGTGCTGATGCAGTTCGGCGGCTTGAAGGCCCTCAACCAGGTCAGCCTCAGCGTCAAGCGCGGCACGATCCATGGGCTGATCGGCCCGAACGGGTCGGGCAAGAGCACGATGATGAATGTGCTGACCGGCATTTATGTGCCGACCTCCGGCAGCCTGCAATTCCTCGGCCGATCGCTGGTGGGCCGCAGCTCGGCCGACATCGCGCTGTCGGGCGTGGCGCGCACCTTCCAGAACGTGCAGCTGTTCGGCGAGATGAGTGCGCTGCAGAACGTGCAGGTCGGCCTGCATCACAGCTTTCGCAGCCACTTGCTCGATGTGGCGCTGCACGCGCCGCGCTACCGGCGCGAGGAAGAGGCCGCGAAGCAACGCGCGATCGGCCTGCTGCGTTTCGTGGGCCTGGCCGACCTGGTCAACGAAGAAGCGCGCAACCTGCCCTACGGCAAGCAACGCCTGCTGGAGATTGCGCGGGCGCTGGCGCTCGATCCGCAATTGCTGCTGCTCGATGAGCCCGCCGCCGGCCTGACCGCACCGGACATCAAGGAGCTGATTGCGATCATCCGCAAGATCCGCGAGCACGGCATCACCGTGATCCTGATCGAGCACCACATGGACGTCGTGATGAGCATCTGCGACACCGTCTCGGTGCTCGACTTCGGCCAGAAGATCGCCGAAGGCCTGCCTGCGCAAGTGCAGGCCGATCCGAAGGTGATCGAGGCTTATCTGGGCGGGTCGGTCTCGTGAGCAGCAGCCCTTCTTTGCATCAAACCGCTTGTGGCGCTGGTGGCCTGCAACGCGCCGCATGGCCTGCCGCCCTTCGCTGATCGGACTCGACACACGATGCTGACCCTCCATCAACTCGAAGCCGGCTACGGCAAGGTCCAGGTTCTGCACGGCATCTCGATCGAGGTGCCGAAAGGCCAGGTCGTCACCTTGATCGGTTCCAACGGCGCCGGCAAGACAACAACGATGCGCGCCATCTCCGGGATGATCCGGCCCAGCGCCGGCGAGATCACGCTGAACGGCCAGCGCATCGATGGCCTCGCGTCGCATCACATCGCTCGCCGCGGCTTGGCGCATTCACCGGAAGGCCGGCGCGTGTTTGCAACGATGAGCGTGGCCGACAACCTGACGCTCGGCGCCTTTGCGCGCTTGACCGGCAGCCGCCCGAAGGGCGATGTCCAAGCCGACCTGGAGCGCGCGCTGGAACTGTTCCCACGCCTGAAAGAGCGGCGCGGGCAACTGGCCGGCACCTTGTCGGGCGGCGAACAGCAGATGCTGGCGATGGCCCGTGCCGTGATGCTGAACCCGGAGATCGTGCTACTCGATGAGCCCTCGATGGGGCTGGCGCCGATCCTTGTCGAAGAGGTGTTCCGCATCATCGCGCGGCTCAAGTCCGAGGGCGTGACGATGCTGCTGGTCGAGCAATTCGCGGCCGCCGCGCTCAACGTGGCCGACTACGGCTACGTGCTGGAGAACGGCCGCATCGCGGTGCATGGCCCCGCCGAGCAATTGAAGGTCAACCCGGCGGTGAAGTCGGCCTACCTCGGCGGGGCACATTGAGGGCCTGAGGCGACGCACCCTTGTTGAGTTAGGCTCCCTTGCCCAGTGGCGCCGCCTCGAGTGCAGGGCCTTCACCGGACGAACCCGACACGCGAGGGCCGCGCACCCACACCACCGACAGCGCCGCCAGGATGCAGGCGGCGCCCGCTGTGTACAACGCCGGGGTGTACGAGGCCATCACGGTGCGCGTCAGGCCGGCGCCATAGGCCGCCACGGCGCCGCCAATCTGATGGGCGGCAAAGATCCAGCCGAAGATCATCGGGCCGCGCAGCTTGTCGAACGCCGCGCTGGCGAGCTTGACCGTCGGCGGCACGGTGGCCACCCAATCCAGCCCATAAAACATCGCGAAGAACGACAAGCCGTAGAGCGTGAAGTCGGAATGCGGCAGCCACAGCAGCGACAAGCCGCGCAGCCCGTAGTACCAGAACAGCAGCTTGCGGTTGTCGAAGCGGTCCGACAGCCAGCCCGACAGGATGGTGCCGACGAAGTCGAACGCACCGATCATCGCCAGCACCGAAGCCGCCGGCAGAGCCGCCAGGCCATAGTCGCCGCACAGCGAGATGAAATGCGTCTGGATCAAACCGTTGGTGCTCAAACCACAAACGAAGAAGGTTCCGGCCAAGACCCAGAACATCGTGTTGCGCGATGCACTGGCCAGCACCGTGATCGGCGCCAGCAGGCTCAGCCGCCGTGGCGGTGCGGCTTCGGCCTCAGCCACGCTTGTGTCGGCACCGAAGGCGCGCAGGCCCAGCTCGCTCGGATGGTTGCGGATCAGCAGGAAGGCCAACGCGAACACGAGAACGCACATCAGCGCGGCCGGCAGGATGGCCATGCGCCAGCCCAGGTGCTCGATCAGCCAGGCCGCCAGCGGCAGGAAGAGCAATTGCCCGGTGGCTGAACTCGCGGTCAGCATGCCCAGCACCAGCCCGCGTCGGCTTTCGAACCAGTTGTTAGCCACCGTTGCGCCCAGCACCAGCGCCGTCATGCCAGAGCCGATGCCCAGCACCACGCCCCACAGCAGCACCAGCTGCCACAGCGCGGTCATGCGGGTGGCAAGCGCCAGGCCCGACACCATCAACACCATTGCGGTACAGATGATGCGGCGAAGCCCATAACGCGACATCAGCACGGCAGCGAACGGCCCCATCAACCCGAAGAGCGCAAAGCGCAACGCCAGCGCCGACGACATCTGCTCCAGGTTCCAGCCGAACTCGCGGCTGAGCGGCTGCAAGAAGGCCCCGGGCAGACCGAGCGCCGCGGCCGAGCTCAGCATCGTCAGAAAGACGACGGCCGCCACGACCCAGGAAAAGTGGATGCCCCGGCGAAGCAGCCAGCGCGACAAGGGTAGAGCGAACATGGTGACAAAGCCCGGATTGGTTAAAGAAGCGAAGAAGCGAAAGCTCAACGGCATCCAATGCCGCCGGCATTCACCCGCTGGCGGGGCGGCGCCGTGGCGAGGCCGGCTTCTTTGCAGATGTCGCTGCATCGGCTGACGATAAGGCCGCCTGCGTAGACAGCAAACGGCGCTTCGCCGCCACAAGCAACTCGTCGGAAAGCGGCGATCCGATCGTGGCCCGCGCCAGCAGCTGCGCGCCAGCCAGCATCGACAGATCCGCCAGCGCCTGCGCGCGGTCGGTCTGCGCATCTGCGCTGCCTTGCAAAGCGGCCAGCTCATCAATCAAGCGCTCCAAGCCTGACACGAAGGCCGTGCGGATCGCCGACTCCACCGGCTCGCGGGACACATCGGTGGCCAAGGTCGTGGCGGGGCAGCCGTGGCCCGGCAGATCGCGGCTCTTCTTCGACAGATAGCCTTCGACGATGGCCCCCCGCACGCCGGCACGATCGGCTGACGCTTGTGCGCGATCACGCCATCGTTGGGCCGAAGCCTCGAAGGCGCTCGCGCACACCTGGGCCGCCAGCGCGTCCTTCGAATCGAAGTGGCCATAAAAGCCGCCGTGCGTCAGCCCGGCTGACGCCATCAAGTCGGCCACGCTGACATTCTTGATGCCGCGCTCACGAAAGAGCCGCGACGAGGCCGCTTCGATCGCAAGGCGGTTGCTTTCGGTTTGTTCTCGCGAGACACGCGGCATGGCGGCTCCATCCAGGATGGTTGAATCAACCAGATAAATGATATCCGTCATGATTAATAGATGTCAACCAACATCTATTTAAACATGGCGATCGAAGCTGCAACGACGCACCTCGCGGATCATCAGCGTGATGGAAGAATCGTTAACTCAGGGAGTTTGGATGTCGCGCGGCCTGCGATGCCTGGTGTCTCTAACGCGCCTGCGAAAGGCCTTCACCCGGCTCGGGCACCGGTCATGCGGCACGGCAGAACCAAGCGCCTGGCGTTTCATTCCGCAGCCAGCGCGCGCCCGATCAGGATCTTCTGGATGTCGCTCGTGCCTTCATAGATCTGGCACACGCGCACGTCGCGGCAGATGCGCTCGACCGGAAAGTCGCTGACATAGCCATAGCCACCAAACACCTGCATCGCAGCCGAGCACACACGCTCGGCCATTTCGCTTGCGAAGAGCTTGGCCATCGCCGCTTCCTTCAGGCACGCGCGCCCCGCGTCTTTCAGGCTGGCCGCATGGTGGATCAGTTGCCGTGCCGCTTCGATCTGCGTCGCCATTTCGGCCAGCCGAAACTGCACCGCCTGGTGCTCGAAGATCGGCTGGCCGAAGGCCACGCGCTCCTTGGCATAATTCAACGCCGCCTCGAAGGCTGCGCGGGCCATGCCGACCGCTTGCGATGCGATGCCGATGCGCCCGCCTTCCAGGCCCGACAGCGCAATCTTCAAGCCCTGCCCTTCTTCGCCAATGCGCTGCGCCTGCGGCACGCGGCAGTTCTCGAACACGATCTGCGCGGTGTCGCTTGCATGCTGGCCCATCTTGTCTTCGAGACGGGCAACAACGTAGCCAGGCGTCGAAGTCGGCACGATGAAGGCGCTGATGCCTTTCTTGCCGGCGGCCGGGTTCGTTACCGCCATCACGATCGCCACATCACCGTGCTTGCCGCTGGTGATGAACTGCTTGACGCCGTTCAGCACATAGTCATCGCCGTCGCGCAGCGCCGACGTCTTCAAGCCATCGGCCTGCGAGCCGACATGGGGCTCGGTCAGGCAGAACGCACCCAACATGTCGCCACGCGCCAGCGGGCGCAGCCATTGGTCTTTCTGCGCATCGCTGCCCCAGGCGGTCAGGATCGAACACACCGGGCAGTTGTTGACGCTGACAATGGTGGAGGTCGCACCATCGCCAGCGGCGATCTCTTCGATGATCAAGGCCAGGCTCAGGTAATCGAACCCGGCGCCATCCCATTGCGCAGGCACGGCCACGCCGAAGCAGCCCAGCGCGGCCAGACCCTGCAGTTCGGCCCGAGGGAAATGGTGTGACTTGTCCCATTGCGCGGCTTGCGGCGCAATGCGGTCTTGCACATAGGCCCGCACCGCTTCTTGCACGGCGCGATGGTCTTCAGAGAGCTGCATTGGGAATACTCCATGCCATGACAGATGCCATGCCCCTGTCAGGAATCCGCATCGTTCTGACTACATGCTTGAGCGGCAGATGATCGAGTGGCAGTCACCGTTGGACGATGTCACTCGTGCAGCAGCGCCAATCAAGCCACCGCCGCAACGATCACCAGGCATCATCACCAAGCAATAGCGCTGCCGTCGTGATCGAGGAAGCTGCCGTTGTCCGACGGGCCCAGCCCGGCGATCACGCGCCGCATGTGGCCGACGCTGTCTTTCACGTCCAGATCGGCGCCGTTACCGCCCATGTCGGTCCGCACCCAGCCGGGGTGGAAAGCCACGCAGACCGCGCGGCCAGCCAACACCAGCGACGCGTCTTTCAGCACCGAATTGACCGCCGCCTTCGACGCGCGGTACAGCCAGCCGACCGCCGATGAACGCGGGCCGATCGCGCCCATGCGCGACGAGATCACCGCCAGCTTGGCCAAAGGCGCCAGGGCCTGGGCGAACTGCGGGATCACGCGCATCGGGCCCAGCACATTGGTGTGCATCACCTCATCGAACTGCACTTCGCTGGGTGGCTCCAGCACGTTGTGGCGCGGGCCATAGATACCCGCACAAACCACCGCCACATCGAATGACTCACCATCGATCTGCCGGGCCAGGCGCGACGCACTCTCGGCATGGCTCACGTCGAGTTCGATCGCCGTGGCACCCAAGGCCTTCAGCGCGGCCAGGCCATCGGCACTGCGCGCCGTGGCCGTGACCTTCGCGCCAGCCTCGCGGTACTGCCGCACGAACTCCAGGCCGATGCCGCGCGAGGCACCGATGATCAACAAATTCATTCCGCTTCCTTCACAAGAATGGTGCCGCGGCCGATGACCGACGGCTTGTCTTCCGTGGCCGCGGCCACGCCATCGAGCTGCACGATCCAGCCCCCCAGCTTGGCATTGCGCTCGACGGACGCCACCTTCCAGGTCATCAGCAGATCCTGTTCGGCAAACACCGGCTGCTTGTAGGCGAAGTTGAAGTTCAGGCAGAGCATCTCTCGGCGCAGCCCGTCGTCAGAGCGCGAGAAGTGCGTCGCGACCAGGCCGGTCATGATGGCCGAGGTCTGCTGCCCGGTCGCGATGATCTCGCCGAAGCGAGCACGCTGCGCCATCTGCACGTCATGGTGCAGCGGATTCTCGTCATGCGTCATGCGCGCGAACTGCGCAATGTCTTCACGCGTATAGCGCAACTTCTTGCTGATCTTTTCACCGACGAACACCAGCCGCGGGCCGAGCACCACATCGTTCAAGTTGTCCCCCTCGTCAAGCCTGTTCGGCCGCAATCGCTGCCGCTACACCGCCGCCGATCCATCACGCATCGACGCCCTGTTTTCTATCTCATTTTCGCAAAGCCCCGAATTGCGTGAGGCTGATGCAGCCGCCGCATGCTCCGGTCAGATGGCTCGGCATACAGGCGCGAGCCCCATCACATCGTGACATTACCGCGACTGGCATGCGATCGGTGTGGGCCCGTGATCGTCCCACGAATGCGCACGTTCGTGCACAAGGTTTGGCAGCGAACCACTGATGCATGGGCGCGTTTGCAACATGGTTTGAAGATGCGGCGCATGCATCAGGCTGTGTTCAGCCCCACGGGAAAGATCACCACGCGTGATTTCAGGAATCACCCCTGTCACGCAGCGGGGGGCTCAGCCCAAATCGTCATCGATCGAAGTGTCTTGCGACCACACGGGGTCAACAGGCTGTGCAAGCTGTGGCGACTGCCCGATACGCTGAATTTCACGGCGATGATTTTTGAAACGCCGGATCGCCTCATAGGGAAAGACGTCATGCACATGGCCGGCCAGGATGCGCTCCTTGTGCCCTTGCCAGAACGCCGCATCGAGCAGGTCGGCGTGATGCCTCATGAACACCTCACGCACCGAAGGGTTGCCCAGCAAAAAGGGCTCGAAGGTTTCGGGGAACACATCCTTCGGACCCACGCGATACCAGATCTCGCCGGACATCTCGTCTTCTTCGTTGCGTGGCGTCGGCACGCGCCGAAACTCGCAATCGCTCAGATATTCGATTTCGTCATAGTCATAGAACACGACCTTGCCATGGCGCGTGACGCCGAAGTTCTTCCACAGCATGTCGCCCGGAAAGATGTTGGCTGCCACCAGGTCCTTGATCGCATTGCCGTATTCGATCACCGCATGCTCGCGCCGCTCAGGCGCGGCTTCCTGCAGATAGATGTTCAGCGGCACCATGCGCCGCTCGATGTACACATGCCGGATCACGAGGTCGTGGCCCTCTTCCTCCAGCACGCTCGGGCAGTAGTGGCGCAGCTCAGCGATCAGTTCGTCATCGAAGCGTGTGCGCGGAAAGGCCACATTGCTGTACTCCAGCGTGTCCGCCATGCGGCCCACCCGGTCATGCTGTTTGACCAGCAGGTATTTGCTCTGAATCAGCTCGCGCGAAGTGTCTTTCTGGGGTGGATAGAAGTCCTTGATGACCTTGAAGACGAACGGGAACGACGGCAGATCAAACACCAGCATCACCATGCCCTTGATGCCGGGCGCGATCCGGAAATGGTCACTGCTGTGCCGCAGGTGCGCGAGGAAATCGCGATAGAACAGATTCTTGCCCTGCTTTTGCAGCCCCAGCGCGTTGTAGATCTCCGAGCGTGGCTTGCGCGGCATCATCGATCTCAGAAACTGCACGTAAGCCGACGGCACTTCCATGTTGACGAGGAAATAGGCGCGGGCAAAGCTGAACAGCATCTGCAGGTCGTCTTCACCGAACAAGGCCGTGTCGATCGTCAGTCGGCCACCGGCGCCCAAAACATCGCTCGCTGCCGCATCGGCCTGATCAGGCAAGGCCGCGGTGTGCAGGATCGGCAATGCAAACGGCAGCTCCTTGAAGCCATTGATGATCTTGCCGACCACGTAAGCGCCCTTGTTGCGAAAGAACAGCGAGCTGAGCACCTGGATCTGAAAGTTCGCGCGCGGCAGGAAGTCGCCCATCTGCTGATGAACCGCCAGCAGCACGTGGTCAATGTCGCGCGGCAGGTCTTCGAACTCCCGCTCCAGCTGGAAGTTATGAATCAACCGCAGCCAGGTCTCGCGCAGCGTGTCTTTCGTCGGGTAATAGGCGCGGTAGGTCGGCAAGGCCGCCGGCTCGTCGTTCTCGATGTATTCGGTCGATACCGCAGGCCGCAGAAAGATGAAGTCGTTGTGGAAGTAACTTCGGTGCAGGATCTTCGTCGTCACCGAATTGAAGAAGGTCTCGGCCAGCTCGGGCTGGTGGTGGTTGGTCAGCAGGCCGATGTAATGCAGCTTAATTTGCTGCCAGACCTCCATCGACAGGCGGCTGACCTTGAACTCCGTCTGCAGCCGCTCGGCCGCTTCATCGACCCGCTTGTCATAGAACTCGATGCGCTCGCGCTGTGCGCGCTGCTGCCCATGCCAATCGGCCGCTTCGAACCGAAACTTGGCTTCGGCGCTGGCCGCGCGGAACAAGGTGTAGTGCCGGTCAAACCCATCGAGCAGGGCCTGGGCGATGTCGAATGCGCGAAGGTCCGTCAGCTCTTGCGGGAAGACGGCCCGGCGCATCAGCGGCCTTCGAGTACGTCGTAGCGCAGCTTCACTGCCGCGATCGCCTGTTCATACACCGTCAACACTTCATCGGCCCGGCTCACCGTCATTTTGAGGTCTTGCAGCAGGCCGTTGCTCAGGCCATAGAACCAGCCATGGATCACCAGCGGCTGGTTCAGGCTCCAGGCGTCCTGTACGACCGTGGTCTGGCAGGCATTGAGCGCCTGCTCGACCACGTTGAGCTCGCACAACGCATCGACGCGGCGCTCCGTGCTGACGGTGTCGAGCCAGAGCTGATGCCGGTTGCGCACATCCTGCACATGGCGGATCCAGTTGTCGGCCAAACCAATGCGCCGGTCATGCAAAGCCGCTGCGACGCCACCGCAGCCGGAATGCCCGACCACGATGATGTGCTTGACCTGCAGCATGTCGGTCGCGTACTGGATCACCGACAGGCAGTTCAGGTCCGAGTGCACCACCACGTTGGCCACGTTGCGGTGCACGAACAGCTCGCCCGGCAACAGCCCGACGAGATCATTCGCCGGCACCCGGCTGTCAGCACAGCCGATCCACAAATACTGAGGCGCCTGCTGCTTCAGCAGCGCAGTGAAAAAGCCAGGGGTCCGGTTCTCGACATCAGCCGCCCAGCGGCGGTTGCTGACGAAGAGGTCGGAAAGGTCTTGGGAGGGGGAAGCGGCGTTGGTCATGGGTGGATTGTCTCGCAAGCGCCATGGGCCGTTTTGGGCAAGGAAAAGCCGCCTCGCGCGGGGCGCGGGCGGCTTTCCCAAGGGCACGGCAACAACTTAAGCTAAGCCCTTATTGCTGCATCGGCTTTTATCAATGGACAGAGGCACCAACATTCGTCCAATGAACTTGGCCACGAAGCGCAGGCTCACCACCTTCGCAATGTTGTTCAAAACGTAGATCAATCGCTGACAGCAAATCGGCCATGTACACGACCTTGTCAACAACAAACCATCCAGCGATGGTGTTGCACGAATGCCCCATGCCCGTCCATTCAATACCGCCCAAGGCTGGATTGCGGAATGGATCTCTTTGGAGATTTCCGTAATATCCAGGTTGAAGCTGGTCCAGGCTGCTCATCGCGCTAAACGAGCCGGACCACATTGGGTTATCTCCACTTACGACTCCAATGGACACCCCCCCACTTCTCCCATCCGCTGTGATCTGAACATTCGCAGGCGTGTACGTCATAGTCTGTCCATTACCAACCGAATCTCCCGAATCGCTCACCAGGTAAACATAGTTACCCGTACCTGGTGTTGCACCAGCGGCTGGTCGCCAAAGATCTTCAGGCGGCGGATTGATTGGTCCAGGAGGTACGGTTGAGTCTGTTACTGACCAATGAATTTGGCCATGCAGTGCGACTTTCGTTCCTTCGCACCTCTGACCAAATCTCAAGTCAATGGCGGTAACTTCACTCCCGCTATAAACGATTTTGTCAACAGCAAACCATCCTCGCTCCAGAGTGCATCCACGGCCATCACCAGTCCAGCTCATCCCGCCTCGAACTGGATTGCCAGCGGATAACTCTGAGTAGTAGCCAGGCTCAATTCTTGTCAGTGAGTTCATCACCCAAAATCCGCCATTCCAGAATGTGTCACCCACTACACGAACAGACACGCCACGAGATCCTGGATCCACTGAAATTCGCGAGTTTGCTGGCGTCAAAGTGAGCGCCTTCCCTTCCAAGATCGGCTCTCCAACTTCACTGTTGAGGTAAATATAGTTTCCGCTTTTGGGTGTGCTCCCAGGTTGCGGCTTCCACAGACCGTCCGGTGGAAGGTTGATCGGTCCTGGCGGAGCCGTTTTGTCATCAGCACGCCAATGGATCTTGCCTCTAAGTGCAGGAGTAGCACCTTGGCAACGCTGTTCGAAACGCACGTCGATGGCAGAAATCACATTGTCTTCATACGTCACGGCATCAACAACAAACCACCCACTCACTCGGCCGCAACTTCCACCTGGCCCACTCCAATCCAAACTTCCTTTCGTCGGATTTTGAAAAATATTCGCGCGCACTTCAGCGTAATAGCCTGGTTGTAGTTGAGCCAGTGACTCCATGGCGCTGAAAGTACCGCTCCAAAAAGCGTTCCCACTTATCGTCATCGATAAATATTTGTCTCTTGAGTTAACAACAATCGTCGAATCCAACGGCGTGTGAACCCAGACCTTCCCTTGTCCAACATACTCACCCGCTTCACTGGCAAGGTAAACATAGTTGCCATTACGAGGAGTTGCGCCAGCACTGGGTTCCCACAAGTTGGAGGGGGGTGGAAACACTGGACCAGGTGGCGTGGTCGTATCTGCAACTGTCCAATGAAGCTTGCCGCGCAGAGCGGGCTTAGCGCCTTCACAATGCTGCTCGAAACGCACATCGAGCGCAGAAATTGCATCATTTTCATAGGTGATGCTGTCGATGACGAACCATCCATTCAATCGATTGCACCCTCCGCCTGGACCATTCCAATCCAAGCCTCCTCTCGTTGGATTGTGGTAAGGAGCGCGAATGACTTGAGGGTAATAACCGGGTTGCAGCTTGCTAAGGGTATACATCGGCTGCAATGTTCCGCTCCAACTTTCATCTCCGAGAACACGAACAGATACGCCTCCCTCAGGAGTTGCCTCAACGCTGATCAGCGAGTCCAAGGGCGTACGAAGATAGGTTCGGCCTTGTCCAACATAATCGTCACTTTCGCTGTTGAAGTAAGCGTAGTTTCCGTGTGACGGAGTCGTTCCTGCAGAAGGAGACCACAGTTGCGGAGGAGGATTGACAGGCCCAGGAGGGACCGTTTTGTCCTGTTCATTCCAACGAATGCGCCCCCGAAATGCCGCCTTGCCGCCTTCGCAATGCTGCTCAAAGCTCAAATCGAGTGCGGTAACACGGTCTTTTTCGTACGCCACGGAATTGATCGTGAAAGCACCTGTTGACTCATTGCACCCACGACCATTTCCACCGACATCCAGGCCGGGGTTTGACCCGTTGAACGAATATCGCTGAGCGCCTTCATATATCCCTTTTTTCAGACGTGCCGCTGCTTTGGGCATTTGAAAATCAAAACGCCAATTCTCATCGCCATTCACCAAAAAAAACGCGTGACCACCGTCCGCAGAAAGCTTGAACCAAGCGTTGGTTTGCGTATAGCTGTACGACTTGCCGTCGCCGATGTAATCCCCGGCATCACTCTGCAGAGTCACCGAGTTCTTTGTTGCCGCTTGAGCCAACGCATGCGGCCCACCGTTGGCGAGCGTTTCAGGCTCGTCCGAGCCGCCTCCACCGCAAGCCACCAATGCGGCAGCCAACAGCGTCGCGGCGAAATGCCGCGACATCGTTCTAATGTTCATCTTCTCTCCCTTGTTATCAACCGCAAGCATGCGGCGGAGAGAGATGTTAGCCAAAAATCAGGATTTCCGGGAAGACCTTGGCACGCCCCGAAGCCCGCTCATTCAGCGGCGATGAGACATGCCAACTGGCCTTGACTTAGGTCACGCCGCCGTCTCCGCAAACAGCTCCCGCCCGATCAGCATGCGGCGAATTTCGGAGGTGCCGGCACCGATCTCGTAGAGCTTGGCGTCGCGCCACAGGCGGCCGAGCGGATAGTCGTTGATGTAGCCGTTGCCACCGAAGATCTGGATGCCTTCGCCGGCCATCCAGGTCGCCTTCTCGGCGCACCAGAGGATCACGCTGGCGCAGTCTTTCCGCACTTGCCGCACATGTTCGCTGCCCAAGGCGTCGAGGTTTTTGCCGACGGTGTAGCAATAAGCCCGCGCGGCTTGCAGCACGGTGTACATGTCGGCCACCTTGCCCTGGATCAACTGGAATTCGCCGATGCTTTGGCCGAACTGCTTGCGGTCGTGGATGTAAGGCACAACGTTGTCCATCACCGCCTGCATGATGCCGATCGGCCCGGCGGCCAGCACCGCGCGCTCGTAGTCGAGGCCGCTCATCAGCACCTTCGCGCCACCGTTCACCGCGCCCAGCACGTTCTCGGCGGGCACTTCGACGTTATCGAACACCAGCTCGCCGGTATGGCTGCCGCGCATGCCCAGCTTGTCGAGCTTTTGCGCGATCGAAAAGCCCTTCATGCCCTTTTCGATCAGGAAGGCGGTGATGCTGCGGGCACCACCGTTCGAAGCAGGCAACGCGGCACGGCTGTTGTCAGGCTCCGGTTGCGTCTTCGCGTAGACCACCAAGGTGTCGGCATCGGGCCCATTGGTGATCCACATCTTGTTGCCGTTGAGTCGATACCCACCGCCATGCGCTTCGGCGCGGAGCTTCATGCTGATGACGTCGGAGCCCGCGCCCGATTCGCTCATCGCCAATGCGCCCACATGCTCGCCGCTGATCAGCTTCGGCAGGTACTTGCGGCGTTGCGCTTCGCTGCCGTTGCGCTTGATCTGGTTGACACACAAATTGCTGTGGGCGCCATAGCTCAGCCCGACGCTTGCAGAGGCGCGGCTGATCTCTTCCATCGCGACCATGTGCGCGAGATAGCCCATGCCGGCGCCCCCATAGGCCTCGTCGACGGTCACGCCGAGCACACCGAGCGCACCCATCTTTCGCCACAGGTCCATCGGGAACTGATCGCTCTTGTCGATCTCCGCAGCGCGCGGCGCGATCTCCGATTGCGCGAATTCACGCACCGTGTCGCGCAGCGCATCGATGTCTTCACCGAGTTGAAAGTTCAGTCCGGGCAATTGCATGTCGTGTCTCCTTTGATGTTCTCTGATCGTTGCTTTTTCTAACTCTTCAGATCAACGGCGTCACGACGCCCTAACCGGCCGCTGACGCACTCTGGGCCAGCAAGCGCTTGGCCTCTTTCTCATGCGCGCGCACTTCATCGAGCGTCACATGCAGATCGGCCAATTGCTGCTCCAGCTGCGCACGGTGCTGCGCCAGCACGCTGACCAGCTTCTTCAGCTGAGGCCGGGTGTCGCGGGGCGATTCATACATGTCGACAAGCTCCTTGACCTCCGACAAGGTCAGCCCGAGCCGCTTGCCGCGTAACGTGAGCTTGAGCCGCGTGCGGTCGCGCGCCGAATACACCCGGTGGCGCCCGCGCCGCTGCGGGTTCAGCAAACCGCAGTCTTCGTAGAAGCGGATGGCCCGTGTCGTCAGATCGAACTCACGCGCCAGTTCACCGATCGTGAAGGTCGGGCCGCTCGGCGGTGCAGCTTGGGTGACAGCGGCAGAAGGCATGCGAACCTACAATGGCTTGAATTGACGTATACGTAAAGTGTAGCCAACGATGAACGCACTGGAACATGAATTGAGCTATCCCTGGGGCGACCAGTTGCCGCCACTGGGCCGCACCATCGAAGTGGCACCTGGCGTGCGTTGGCTGCGCATGGGCCTGCCCTTTGCGCTCGACCACATCAACCTGTGGCTGCTGCGTGACCAGATCGACGGCATCGAGGGCTGGAGCATCGTGGACTGCGGCATTGCCGACGACGCCACCCGCAGCGCCTGGGAACAGGTGTTCGACAACGAACTAGAGGGCCTGCCGGTGCTGCGCGTGATCGCCACGCACCTGCACCCGGACCATGTCGGCCTGGCCCATTGGCTGACCGAGCGCTGGAGCCGCAGCGACCGCGACTGCACGCTGTGGATGAGCGGCACCGATTACAACGGCGCGCGCCTGGCCATCCAGCGCACGCCAGGCGCCAGCGCGATGATCTCGGCCCGCTTCGCCGCGCAGCATGGCGTGACCGACCCGGCCACGCTGGCCAAGCTCGAGGCGCGCGGCGGCCACTATGCCGACATGGTGCCGGCCCTGCCCGGTCACTTCCGCCGCATGATCGATGGCGACACGCTGCAGATCAACGGCCATGCGTGGCGCTGCCATGTCGGCTACGGCCATGCGCCCGAACACATCTCGCTGCATTCACCTGCGCTGGGCGTGCTGATCTCCGGCGACATGGTGCTGCCGCGCATCTCGACCAACATGGGCGTCGGCGAACTCGAGCCCGACGGCGATCCGTTGAAACGTTATCTCGATTCGATCGAGCGCCTGCGCGCGCTGCCGGCCGACTGCCTGGTGCTGCCTTCGCATGGCAAACCTTTCCGCGGCCTGCACACCCGCATCGACCAGCTGCAGTCGCATCATGCCGATCGCTTGAACGATGTATGGCAGGCCTGTGCCGTATCGCCTCAAAGCGCGTTCGACCTGTTGGGCGTGCTGTTCAAACGCAAACTCGATCTGCATCAAACGACTTTTGCGCTCGGCGAATCGATCGCCCATGCGAATGCGCTGTGGCATGCGGGCCGTTTGATGCGCCGGATAGACGGCGGCGTCTACAAGTTCTTGAGCCGCCCCTGACCTCTGTCTTTCATTCGGCCAGCTGGGACGGCGTGATCGGCAAATACGACGCCGCAGGCCATCAGCTCGCTTCGCTGCAGACCTTTGCTTCGCTGACCGACATCAACGCGGCCGGCAACATCATTGCCGGCAGCCGCTTCGGTCAGGTTTACAGCACCAACAGCACGCTCGCCAGCGCCACCAGCTTCTCGGTCGGCGGCGCCTTCGGCCCCACCGTGCACGTGGCGTTCTCCGCGCCAGTGCCGGAACCTGAAACCTATGCGCTGATGCTGCTGGGCCTGGGCTTGATCAGCTTCACGGCTCGGCGCCGCAAGGGTTGATTCCATGTTCGGTGTCGTTGCAACCATCGCGGCAATACCGTGATAACGCGGGCCACCTTACGAAGACATCGTGAGGTGAAGGCCCCCAAGCCGCGCCCTCTCAGCGGCCGTCGACGGCGCCCGCTTCCCACCCACCGCCCAGCGCCTGAATCAAGGCCACTGCGGTGGTCTGCCGATTGGCGAGCAACTGCACCAGCGCGCGCCGCGCACTGAGCGCGGAGGCCTGTGCGGTCACCACTTCGGTGTAGCTCACCTGACCGGCGCGGTAGCGGTTGAGCACCTGGCGTTCCACGTCGTCGGCTGCCGCCGAAGCTTCGCGGCGGAAGGCTTCCTGCTCGGCGAGCATGCGGGTGCCGGAGAGCTGGTTCTCGACGGCTTCGAAGGCGCTCAGTACCGTTTGCCGATAACGGGCGATCGATGCGTCGCGGCTGGCTTCGGCGCCTTCGACGCGGGCTTGGGTGGCGCCGGCATCGAACAGCGTTTGCGCGGCCGAAAGGCCCAGCGACCACAAGGCGTTCGACGCGTTGAACAGGTCGGTGAACGAAGCGTTGGATCGGCCATATGCGCCGCTCAAGCTCAGGCTCGGGAAGTAGCCGGCGCGCTGGACGCCGATCTGCGCATTCGCGGCGGCCACGGCGCGCTCGGCGGCCGCGATGTCCGGGCGGCGCTGCAGCAAGGTCGACGGCACGGCCAGCGGCACCTCGGGTACGGTGGTTTGCCAATCAGCCCGAGATGCCAGGCTGAAATCGGCCGGTGATTGGCCGGCCAGCACCGCGATCGCATGCTCCAGCTGCGCGCGCTGGTTGCGCAAGCTCAGCACATCGGCGCGGGTGTTGGACAGCTGCGTCTGCGCCTGCAGCACATCGCTCTTGGTCGCCACGCCTGCGGCATAGCGGTTCTGCGCGATCAGCTGGCTGCGCTCGTAGCCCTGGACGGTGCTGAGCAGCAGCGCCATTTCGGCATCGGCTTCACGCAGCGCGAAATAGTTCGTGGCCAATTCACCCTGGGCCGACAAACGGGCCGACGCGAGGTCGGCTTCGCTGGCCTGGGCATTGGCCGTGGCTGCATTGACGTTGTCAGCCAAGCGGCCCCACACGTCGGGCTCCCAGCTGGTACCCAGGCTGAGCTGCACGCTGTTGGCAACACCGTTCTCGCGGCCACTGCGGGTCGCGCTGCCGTTCAGGTTCAGGGAAGGGAAGCGCGCGGCGCGCTGTTCCCGCACCAGCGCCCTCGCCTGCGCATAACTCGCCACCGCAGCGGCAACATTCTGGTTCGAGACGTTGACGCGCTCCATCAAGCCGTTCAGCTCAGCATCGGCAAACCAGGTCCACCAGGCGCCACGGTCGCTTGCATCGGCCGGCGCAGCAGGTTGCCAGCCAGGCGCCGTTTCTTTATAGGCCGCGGGCACTGGCGCGTCCGGCCGCTGGTAGCTCGGGCCGACCGCGCAGGCGGTCAAGCTGAGCGCAGCCGCCAGGGCCAAAGCCGAAGCAACGGGAGAAGGCACGATCGAGCGGCGTGGGTTCATGTCGGGGATGCAGGTGAAAGGCCGCCCTCGCCAGCGCGGCTCAGGTGGCGCTCGTCGGGCGAGCGGCGGCGCAGCTTGTCGAGCAGCACATAGACGACCGGGGTCGTCAGCAAGGTCAGCAACTGGCTGGCGATCAGGCCGCCGATGATCGCGATGCCCAAGGGCTGGCGCAGCTCGGCGCCCTCGCCGAAGCCGATCGCCAGCGGCAAGGCGCCCAGTGCGGCGGCAAGTGTCGTCATCAGGATCGGCCGAAAGCGCAGCAGGCAAGCCTCGCGCACCGCTTCGGTCGCGGTGAGGCCGCGTGAGCGCTCGGCCTCGAGCGCGAAGTCGATGATCAGGATCGCGTTCTTCTTGACGATGCCGATCAGCAGGAAGACGCCGATCAACGCGATGATCGAAAACTCCAGGCGGAACATCAGCAGCGCCAGCACCGCGCCGACGCCGGCCGAAGGCAAGGTCGACAGCACCGTCACCGGGTGGATCAGGCTTTCATACAGCACGCCCAGCACGATGTAGATCACCACCAGCGCCGACAGGATCAGCAGCGACTGCTGGCCTTGCGATTGCTGGAAGCTGAGCGCGGTGCCGGCAAAGCCGCCGCGCACGTTGATCGGCATCGCGATGTCGGCCTGCGCCTGCGCCACCACCTGCTGCGCCTGGCCGAGCGTCACGCCTTCGGCGAGGTTGAACGACACCGTGGTCGCGAGTTCGGTGCCTTCGTGGTTGATCGACGTGGCGGTCGCGCTGTCAGAGAAGGTGGCGACCGCCGACAAGGGCACCATCGTGCGCGATGAGGTGCTGATCGCCGCGCCGGTCGATGCGCCGCGCAACCCCGGGTTGGCCGATGTCTCCGGCGTCGTAACCGTGCTGACCGTGCTGGTCGTGCTGGGCGTGGCCTTCGACGCTACATAGACATCGCTGAGCGCAGTCGGCCCCATCGTGTAGCGCGGCGACCATTCCATGATCACCTTGTACTGGTTCAGCTCGTCATAGATCGTCGCCACCGAGCGCTGGCCGAAGGCGTCGTACAGGGCGGTGTCGATGTCGGCCGATGACAGCCCGAGCCGCGACGCGCTGTCGCGGTCGACCTTCACCATCGTCTCGACGCCGTTCTCGGCCTGGTCGGTGTCGACGTCGGTCAGCTCCGGCCGTGTCTTCAGCTCCCCGGCGAGCTTGGTAGCCCAGGTCCGCAGGTCTTGCAGGCTGTCGCTCTTCAACGCGTATTGATAGGTCGAGTTGCTGCTGCGCCCGCCCATGCGGAGGTCTTGCACCGGGTTCAGGAACACCTGCAGCCCGGTGACCTGCGCCAGCTGCGGGCGCAGCCTTGCGATCACGGCCTGGCCGCCTTCGGTGCGCTGGCCTTCGCCGCGGCCGAGCGGCTTCAGGTTGACGAACATGAAGCCGCCGCCCGAGCGGCCGCCGCCGGTGAAACCGACCACGGTGTCGACGGCCGGGTCGGCGCGGATCATGTTGACGACCTCGCGCAGCTTGCTGCCCATCGCCTGCGACGAGATGCTCTGGTCGGCCCGCAAGCCGCCGTTCAGCTGACCGCTGTCTTGCTGCGGAAAGAAGCCCTTCGGCGCCGCCTTGAACAGATAGACGTTGAGCACCACGATCGCGAGCAGGATCAGCATCACCAAGGCCTTGCTGGCCAGGGCCCAATCGAGGCTGTGCGCATAGCCGCGCAGCACACGCTGCCAGGCGCGCTCGGCCAGGCGCGACAAACGGCCCGGCGCCATCGACGGGCCCCCGGGCTTGAGCAGCCAGGCGCACATCATTGGCGTGGTGGTGAGCGACACGACCAGCGAGATCATCACCGCGGCCGACAGCGTGACGGCGAACTCGCGGAACAGCCGGCCGATCTGCCCGCCCATGAACAGCAGCGGAATGAACACCGCCACCAGCGACAGACTGATCGACAGCACCGTGAAGCCGACCTCGCGCGCGCCCAGCAGCGCGGCCTGCATGCGGCCCATGCCCTGCTCGATATGGCGGCTGGTGTTCTCGAGCACGACGATCGCGTCATCGACCACAAAGCCGGTGGCCACCGTCAACGCCATCAGGCTCAGGTTGTTCAGGCTGAAGCCAAGGAAATACATCGCACCGAACGTGCCGAGCAGCGACACGATGGTGGCGACGGCCGGGATCAGCGTCGCGCGCAGGTTGCGCAGGAACAGCCCGACCACGACGACGACCAGCACGATCGACACCAGCAAGGTGGCTTCGATCTCGCGCAGCGAAGCTCGGATCGAGTGAGTGCTGTCGGAGGCGACCTGCAGCTCCACGTCTTGCGGCAGTTGCGCGCGCAGCTCGGGCAGCAGCGCGCGCACGCCGTCGACCGTCTCGATGATGTTGGCGCCGGGCTGGCGCGTCACGAGCACGACGATCGCGGGCTCGCCGTTGAAGAGCCCGAGCGTGCGCGTGTTCTCGACGCCGTCTTTCACCTCGGCCACATCGGCCAGCCGCACCGCCGCGCCATCGCGCCAGGCTACGACGAGGCGCCGATATTCTTCGGCGCTGCGCACCGGGTTCGGCGTGTAGATCTGCAGGCGCCGGCCGTCGCCTTCGATCTCGCCCTTCGGCCGGTTGGCGTTGAACGACTGGATCGCGGCGCGCACGTCGGCGCTGGCTACACCGAAGCGGTTCAGCGCAAACGGCAGCAGCTCGACGCGCACCGCCGGCAGCGAGCCGCCGCCGATCTCGACATCGCCCACGCCCTGCACCTGCGCCAGCTTCTGGCTGACGATGTTCGACACCGCGTCATAGACCTGGCCCGGGCTGCGCGTCTTCGAGGTCATCGCGAGGATGATGACCGGCGCGTCCGACGGGTTGGCCTTGCGGTAGGTCGGGTTGCTGCGCAAGGTGGCCGGCAGGTCGGCGCGCGCCGCGTTGATCGCCGCCTGCACCTCGCGCGCGGCGCCATCGATCTTTCGGTTGAGGTCGAACTGCAGCGTGATGCGGCTGGAGCCGGTGCTGCTCGACGAGGTCATCTCGTTGACACCGGCGATCACGCCCAGGCGCCGTTCCAGCGGCGTCGCCACGCTCGAGGCCATCGTCTCCGGGCTGCCGCCGGGCAGGCTCGCACTGACCGAGATCGCCGGAAAGTCGACCTGCGGCAGCGGCGACACCGGCAACGCGAAGAAGCCGGCAATGCCCGCCAGCGCCAGGCCGATCGTCAGCAACACGGTGGCGATCGGGCGCTCGACGAAAGGCCGCGACAGATTCATGGCCGCACCTGCGCCGCGCCCGCATCAGGCTGAGCCGGCGCCCGGCCCCGCCAGCGCCGGCCGACGCGACCAAACGCGAGGTAGATGACTGGCGTCGTGAACAGCGTCAACAGCTGGCTCAACACCAGCCCGCCAAAAATCGCCAGGCCCAGCGGTCGGCGCAGCTCAGCGCCCTCGCCCCACCCAAACATCAATGGCAGCGCGGCAAACAACGCGGCCAGCGTCGTCATCAAAATCGGGCGGAAGCGCAGCAGCGCGGCCTGGCGGATCGCATCGAACGGCGCCTTGCCTTCGCTGCGTTCGGCATCGATGGCGAAGTCGATCATCATGATCGCGTTCTTCTTGACGATGCCGATCAGCAGGATGATGCCGATGATGCCGATCACGCCCAGGTCATTGCCGCTCAGCATCAGCGCCAGCAAGGCGCCGACGCCGGCCGAAGGCAAGGTCGACAGGATCGTCAACGGGTGGATGTAGCTTTCATACAAGACGCCTAACACGATGTACACGCACACCACGGCGGCAAGAATCAACCACAGCTGGCTCGACAGCGAATTCTCGAACGCACCGGCCGCGCCGAGAAAGCTCAGCGTGACGCTGGCCGGCAGGCCGATCTCTTTCGCGGCGCGGCGGATCGCGTCGACCGACTTGCCGAGCGACACGCCCGAAGCGGTGTCGAAGCCGAGGGTCGTGGCCGGGTATTGCGCAACGTGGGTGATCTGCAGCGGCGCGGTCTGCTCGCGGATGGTCGCGATCGATGACAGCGGCGTCGCAGCACCCGAGCCGGTTTTCAGATGCAGCAGGCCGAGCGATTGCGGCGTCGTCAGCAGGCCGGGCTTGGCTTCCAGAATCACCCGGTACTGATCGGTCTCGGTGAAGATGGTCGAGACGATGCGCTGGCCGAAAGCGCTGTAGAGCGCATCGTCGATCGCGCTGGCGGTGATCGACAGACGAGAAGCGGTGTCGCGGTCGATGTCGACATAAGCCGACAGGCCGCGCAGGCCGGCATCGTTGACGACGTTGCGCACCTGCGGTACGCCCTGCAGCTTTTGCGCGAGCTGATTCGCCCACTGCGCCACCGTCGCGGTATCGGCGCCTTCGAGCGACACGCGGAATTCGGTCGGCCCGGTCTCGGCGTCGATCGTCAGGTCTTGCGTGGGCTGCAGATAGAGCGTGACGCCGGGCACCTGGCGCACGCGCTCGCGCAGCCGGTCCATCACCACCGGTTGCGCACCGCGACTCTTCTTCAAATTGATCAGCATGCGGCCGGTGTTCAGCATCGTGTTGTTGGCGGCATCCACGCCAACGAAGGAGCTGAGGCTGTCAACGTCGGGGTCCTGCAGCACGGCGTTCGCGGCAGCCTGCTGCAGCTCGGCCATGCGCGCATACGACACGTCTTGCGAGGTCTGCACCCGCGCCTGCAATTGCCCGGTGTCTTGCGTCGGGAACAGGCCTTTCGGTATCCACAGGTACAGCAGCACCGTCAACACCATCGTCAGCAACGCGACGACCAGCGTGGCGCCCTGATGGCGAAGCACCCAGCCGAGCCACACGTCATAGCGCGCGATGACCCGATCGAAGAAGCGCTGCACCGCATGGCCAAAGCCCTTGGCGTCTGCGGGCTCGGGCTTCAACCAGCGTGCCGACATCATCGGCACCAAGGTCAGCGACACCACCGCCGAGATCAGGATCGTGATCGCGAGCGTGACGGCGAATTCTCGAAACAGGCGCCCGACCACATCGCCCATGAACAGCAGCGGGATCAGCACGGCGATCAGCGAGACGGTCAGCGAGATGATCGTGAAGCCGATTTGCTGCGCGCCTTTGAGGGCAGCGGCCATCGGCGACTCGCCTTCCTCGATGTAGCGGCTGATGTTCTCGATCATCACAATCGCGTCGTCGACGACGAAGCCGGTCGCGATGGTCAGCGCCATCAAGCTCAGGTTGTTCAGGCTGTAGCCCAGCAGGTACATCGCACCGCAGGTGCCGATCAGCGAGATCGGGACGGCGAGGCTGGCGATCACGGTCGCGCGCACGCTGTGCAGGAAGAAGAAAATCACCAGCACGACCATCACCACGGCCAGCACCAGTTCGATCTCCACATGTTCGACCGAAGCGCGGATGCCGGTGGTGCGGTCGCTCAGCACGTGGATCTGCAGCGCGCTGGGCAGCGAGGCTTCCATCTCCGGCAGCTGGGCCTTGATTGCGTTGACGGTGGCAATCACATTGGCGCCCGGCTGGCGCTGCACGTTCAGGATGATGGCCGGCTTCAGCATGCGGCCGTGGGTGGCGCTGCAGTCTTGATCGGCATCGCAGGCCATGCCGGCCCAGGCGCCGAGCTTGGTGTTCTCTGCGCTGTCAACGACTTGCGCCACGTCGCGCATGCGCACCGGTGCGCCGTTCTTGTAGCTAACGATCAGGTTCGTGTAGTCGGCGGCGGTCAGCAGTTGGTCGTTGGCGTTGATCGTGTAAGCGCGCTTCGGGCCATCGAAGCTGCCCTTGGCGCTGTTGGCATTGGCCGACGAGATGGCGGTGCGCAGGGTGTCGAGCCCGATGCCGTACGAGGCCAGCGCCTGCGTGTCGGCCTGGATGCGCACGGCAGCGCGCTGCCCACCACCGAGCGTGACGAGGCCCACGCCCGAGACCTGGCTGATCTTCTGCGCGAGCCGTGTGTTGACGAGGTTCTGCACCTGCGTGAGCGGCAGGCTGTCGGAGGTGATGGCCAAGGTCAGCACCGGCGCGTCGGCCGGGTTCACCTTCGCATAGACCGGCGGCGCCGGCAGGTCGGCCGGCAAGGTGGAACTGCCGGCGTTGATGGCGGCCTGCACCTCCTGCTCGGCGACATCGAGCGTCTCGCCGAGCGAGAACTGCAAGGTGATGATGGACACGCCGGCCGCGCTGGTCGAGCTCATGCGCTGCAGGCCCGCCATCTGGCCGAACTGGCGCTCCAGCGGCGCAGTCACGGTGTGACTCATGACCTCGGGGCTCGCGCCGGGGTAGAGCGTTTGCACCTGGATGGTCGGGTAGTCGACCTGCGGCAAGGCCGAAAGCGGCAGGAACT
>CAXTCD010000062.1:0-24080 GCA_964242145.1 uncultured Rhizobacter sp. | reverse complement strand
CTCGATCTGGCGCCTGTCAACGTTCGATCACACTAAATTGCGCGAAGAGCCAACATTTTGTCCTCTTCGAACAGCCCTTCCAGGCCACCGAAAGACTGCAATCTCGAAGGGCGATGACAGCATCTCCCGCCGCATGTGATCGAGACTCTTCGATCGATCCCCATCTATGGCGTCGGTAAAGACGCAGTTCGCAAACAGCTTGTTCTCGTACTTCTCGGCACTTTATTCGCCTTGTAATGCTTGGCTTACCTTCCCCAGCTCATGACTCTTGCGTTAGACCTTGCACCCACAGGACTTGGCTCACATCCCCGCTTGGTTGTAACCCCCGAATTCGTAACACGGCCCAATTGATCCGCAGATGACTTTCGTCGCTTTACCCCGGCAGCCAAGCTTTCTAACCTGCGAGGCACGAAGCCGACCCTCTGTCGCCGCGCACGCACTTCATGGCCAACCCGATCACCTTCACCTCGCCGCTGCCTGCCGAAGACTTGTTCTTCGAGTCGATGACGGCCTCGGCCGGGCTCAGTGTGCTGGGCGAGATGCAGCTGAGCCTGCTGAGCGAGAAGGCGACAATCCAGGCGGCCGATCTGCTGGGCAAGCCGGTGACGGTGCATGTGGAGATGCGCGATGGAGTGAAGCGGCACTTCAATGGCTATGTCACGCGCTTCGGCCTCGGCCCGCACCGGGGGCGCTATCACGGCTACCGCGCGGTCGTGCGGCCCTGGCTGTGGTTCCTGACGCGCACCACCGATTGCCGCATCTTCCAGGAGATGTCGGTGCCCGACATCGTCAAGAAGGTGTTCTCGGACCATGGCATTGCTAACTTCGAAAGCAAGCTGTTCCGCTCGTACACACCGTGGAATTACTGTGTGCAATACCGCGAGAGCGATTTCAGCTTCGTCGCGCGCCTGCTGGAGCATGAAGGCATCTACTGGTACTTCGAGCACACCGATGGCGCGCACAAGCTGGTGCTGGTCGATTCCCAGAGCGCGCACGATGCGGCGTCGGGCTATGAAACCCTGCGCTACATCGAAGACGCAGCGCATGCGCCGCCCGATCAGGAATACATCTCCAACTGGGTGTTTTCCGAAGGCGTCAAAACCGGTAAGTCGGTGCTGACGAGCTATGACTTCGAGCGCCCGTCGACGCCGCTTCAGGTCGAAACGGCCCACATCCGCAGCCATGAACTGGCCGACTACGAGCGTTTCGATTTTCAGGGCGACTACGTTCAGAAGGCCGATGGCTCGCAGTGGGTCGAGAACCGGATGGACGAGCTGCAATGCGGCTTTCAGGAGATCCGCGGCAGATCCAATGCGCTGGGCCTCGCCGTGGGCTGCAACGTCAAGCTCAGCCACCACCCGCGTGACGATCAGAACAGCGAATACCTGGTGACGGCCCTCCAGATCGACGCCAGTGTGGGCATCTTCGAATCGGCCGACAGCGGCGCGAAATTCGAATGCCGCCTCGATGCCATTCCGAGCACGCAGCAATACCGCCCCGCCCGCAATACGCCGAAGCCCGTGGTGCAAGGGCCGCAAACGGCGGTGGTGGTCGGCCCCGGCGGCGAAGAGATCTACACCGACAAATACGGCCGCGTGAAAGTGCAGTTCCACTGGGACCGCTACGGCCAGAAGAACGACAAGAGCTCGTGCTGGGTGCGCGTGTCCAGCCCCTGGGCGGGCAAGAATTTCGGTGGGATTTCGATTCCACGCATTGGCCAGGAAGTGGTCGTCGATTTTCTGGAGGGCGACCCCGATCAGCCCTTGATCACCGGCCGCGTCTATAACGCCGAGCAGATGCCGCCCTGGGACTTGCCCGCTAACGCCACACAGTCAGGCATTCTCACACGCTCGTCCAAGGGCGGCGGTTATGGCAATGCCAACGCGATCCGCTTCGAAGACAAGCAAGGTGCCGAGCAACTGTGGCTGCATGCCGAGAAAGACCAGAGCATCGAGGTCGAGAACGACGAGGCGCACTGGGTCGGCCATGACCGCAGCAAGACGGTCGATCATGACGAGACGGTGCATGTGAAGCATGACCGCACCGAGACGGTCGACAACAACGAGACGATCACGATCGGCGTCGATCGCTCCGAGAAGGTGGGCAGCAACGAGAAGATCGCGATCGGTGTGAACCGCACCGAGACCGTGGGCAGCAACGAGACCATCACCATCGGTGCGAACCGCACCGAATCGGTCGGCGCCAACGAGAGCGTGACGATCGCTGCGAACCGCACGGTGGCCATCGGCGCCAGCAAGACCGAAACGGTGGCGCTGCAGCGCACGCGCGCAGTCGGCATCAACGAAACGGTAGCGATCGGCGCCGCACAGGAAATCGCCGTCGGTGCGATGCAGTCGATCACGGTGGGGGCGAATCAAACGACGAATGTCGGCGTCAACCAGTCGACCAGCGTCGGCGTGAACCAGAGCAATTCGATCGGGGCCAAGCAGAGCAACGACATCGGCGCTGACCGCAGCCTGAGCGTGGGCGGCGCGCAGAAGACTTCGGTGGCCAAGGCCCGCACCACGTCGGTTGGTGAAGACGACGCGTTGACGGTCGGTAAGAACCTCAGCATCACTGCCGCCGACTCGATCACCCTCAAGACCGGCGACGCCAGCATCACGATGAAGAAAGACGGCACGATCACCATCAAGGGCAAGGACATCACGGTGGAGGGCTCGGGCAAGATCAATGTCAAAGCCTCGAAAGACATCGTGATGAAGGGCTCGAAGATCTTGCAGAACTGACAAGGTCCACCATGCTGCCCGAACAACTGTCTGATGAACAACTGATGCTGGCCGAGGCCGAGCCTGAGCAGGCCGACGCCTTGGCACCATTGCTCGGCGCACGCGCTGCGGTGCTGACGCAGCAGCCCTTGCCCGAGGTCGTGATCGGCAAGTTGATTGCGATCACCGACGACGGCAGCACGCCGCTCGTTGTCTACCCCGGCCAGCCGGGCAGCGCTGCTGTGCGTGCGCGCTCGGTGCTCGACCTGCATGGTGCGCACATCGGCCAGTCGGTGGTGCTGTCGTTCGAGAACGGCGACGCCACCCAACCGATCGTGATGGGCGTGCTGCGCCAGGGCAGCGATAAGCCCCTCGATGCGCCCGGGCAGGTGCAGATCGACGCCGACGGCGAACGCCTGATCATCAGCGCCAAGGAGCAGCTGGTGCTTCAGTGCGGCAAGGCCAGCATCACGCTGACCAAGGCCGGCAAGGTACTGATCCAGGGCAGCTATGTGTCGAGCCGCTCAACTGGCGTGAACCGCATCAAGGGTGGTTCGGTGCAGCTGAATTGATCGCGCGCTGACCATGGAGTTGATCAACGCCACCCGCATGGTTGCGGGCTACAACATGGGCCTCGAGCCGAGCGGGCGCGAATCACTCGTGGTCGTGATCAAAGGCACCTTCCGCTTCCCGCAAGCCGGCGAGCCCAGCACGCATTTCGCGCTGCATGAACAGCAGCTCTCCCTGGTCATGGCTGACACTTTCACCGGTGCACCAGGCCTAACGTCGCCGATCTACGAAGTCGACTTCGCGCCACGCAAGCCACGCTGCGACATCTTGCTGCTGGGCAGCGCCTACGCACCGCGCGGCCAAGCAGCGACGCATGTCGATGTGGGCTTGCGCGTGGGCCGCTGGACCAAGGCATTCACCGTCGTCGGCCCTCGCCATTGGGATTGCGGGATCGCTACCTTGCGCGCTACCTCGCCCGCCCCTTTTGTGACACAGCCCATCTCTTACGACGTGGCCTTCGGCGGCACCGACCTGATTCACGATGACCCGGCACAGCATGCGGCCTACATGGCGAACCCGGTCGGCGTGGGCTTCCACAAGCACCTGAAGAAGGCCTGGGTCGACGGCAAGCCACTGCCGCGCACCGAGGAGATCGGGCGCAGCGTGACCGATCCGAGCGGCAAGTACCGACCGATGTCGTTCGGCCCGGTTGGTCGCGGTTGGGAACCACGCTCCAAGCTTGCCGGGACTTATGACGAAGAATGGCGTGACAGGCACTTCCCGTTCTTGCCGCCGGACTTCGACGATTTCTATTTTCAGGCCGCGCCGGCGGATCAACAGGTTCCACTGGAATCCTTCAAATCGGACTCCGCCGAAATTGTGCTGTCTAACTTGACACCGGAGGGCGTAACGCGCCTGACAATCCCCCATCTCTTGGCGCCGGTGCATGTTTTCCCACGGCAGGGAAGGCGCGAGGACTGCACCGCCACGCTCGACACCATCGTCATAGAGCCGGATCAGCAACGCTTCAGCCTCACGTGGCGAGTCACCAGACCGTTGAAAAAAAATATGTTCGAGATCGCACAGGTGCTGGTCGGCAAAAAGGGCCGCGAGTGGTGGCAGCAGCGCGGCAAAGTCAACTTTCCGATTCCGGTGGTCATGGTCCCGATGCCACGGCCTGTGGCAGCGGGCTGAGCCGATGGTCGCCACCGCCATGGCCATCCAACGCGCGGGGCTCGTTACCAGCGTGGGGCTCGACTCGCCTTCCGCCTGCGCCGCGATGCGAGCCAAGCTCACCAATCCAACGCAGACGCACTTCATGGATACGCAGGGCGACTGGATGACCGCCCACGAAGTGCCGCTCGAAGCCGGGTTGCGCGGCCTCGACAAACTTGTGCGCATGGCCGCCATGGCCATCGAGGAATGCCTGCGAGGCCTCCAAAAGGCCGACTGGCAGCAGACCCCCTTGCTCTTGTGCATCGCAGAGCGCGATCGGCCCGGCCGCCAGCAGGGTCTGGACGACCGGCTGTTCTCGGGCATAGAGGAATTGCTCGGCTCACGCTTCGCAAAAGACTCGGCCGTCATCGCAGAGGGCCGTGTTGGGGTAGCGGTGGCCCTAGCGGCTGCACACCGACTCCTGTACGAGAAGAGGTGCGAACGGGTGCTCATTGCAGGAACCGACAGCCTTCTCAGCGGCGCAACGCTGAATGCATTTGAACGCGCCGGCCGCTTGCTCAACCACCTGAATTCGAACGGATTCATGCCCGGAGAAGCCGCTGGCGCGTTGCTCGTCACGCGACCTTCCGAGCAGCCTGAACTGCGCTGCATCGGCATCGGCTTCGGTATGGAGAAGGCGCACCTTGAGTCGGGACTGCCCTTGCGCGGAGACGGGCTGTGCCTGGCCGTCCAGGAAGCGCTGACAGACGCTGGGAGCGAGATGCACGACATGGACTTCCGCATCGCCGACTGTTCCGGAGAGCAGTATTACTTCAAGGAGGCGTCACTGACGCTGACCCGCACGCTACGCCGTCGCAAAGAAACCTTCGGCATCTGGCACCCTGCTGAATGCACCGGCGAGACAGGGGCCGCCAGCGGGCTGATCATGCTGACGGTGGCGCTGGAGTCCAGCCGGAAGTGCTATTCGCTCGGCGACAACATGGTCGCGCATTTCTCTAACGACAGCGGCCAGCGGGCCGCGGCCATCCTTCAATTCTCAGCCGCTACATAAGCAACTAGGCATGAGCAATCAGGTTTACGCCAACAATATGGAAGTGTCGTGCAAGGCAGCGGCAGGGAAATCGATCTGCGCTTTTCCGGACGTCTGTTTCACACCGCCGCTCACCCCTGCCACACCTCCAGGAGTGCCAATCCCGTATCCGAACACCGGCATGGCAGCCGATTGCACCGACGGGTCATCGAGCGTCAAGATCTCAGGTAAAGAGGTCATGCTGAAGGACAAGTCGTACTTCAAGAAGAGTTCCGGCGACGAAGCTGGCTCCGCGCCGAAGAAAGGCGTGGTCACCAGTAAGATCATGGGCAAGGTGTACTTCGCTGCGTGGTCGATGGATGTGAAGGTGGAAGGCGAAAACGTCGTCCGCCACATGGACCTCACTACGCACAACCACGCTTCCCAGCCCCCGCAGACCCCCCCATGGATGCACGTCGACGAGATGGCCATGGCGGTGCAGGAGGCCTGTGAAAACGAGATTGACGAAGCCGAAGGCGCTTGCAGCGGTAAGTCACCGAACGCCTGCGGCCCGGAGTGCACCAGTGCGCAGAAATGCCTGCTTGTTCCCAAGGACCAAGACAAAAGCCGCTGCTGCTCGCCTGCGAACACGGGCCACCATATGATCGAAGACCACTGGGTCAAGGGTGCGGCCGCTTTCCCTGCTTACCAGCACACGACGCCTGGCACACGCAGCCCCTACAGTGCCGCGCCCACTGTGTGTGTCGAGGGTGGCCGCTATGACAAGGAGCACGGCGAGATGCATGCAGCCCAAGGCCTGATCGAAGAGTCCTACATGGCCGGCGGCGCGAATGCCAGCAAACCATGGGACTATGGAGCGGGCAAGTCTGCCGCACTGACTGCACACGACATGGTGTTCGGCGACAGCGGCTGCAGCAAGGGCTGCACCGAAGCGCAGCTTGATGCGTTTTATGGCGACGACGAGAGCCGCCCGTTGAAGCCGCCACAGACTCAGAAGCTGCCGCTCGACACGCCGGCGAACGTGACCAAGGGGCGCCTGACGCGCCCGACCGCCGCCAGCCAGATGAGCCCGCTGCTCGGTGGCTCGTGACGCCCCATGCCCAAACTGATCCCACCGGGAATGCATTGAATGCCTCCAGACCTTCGCTTGACCAACCTGTCGCCCGTTTCGCGCAGCATCTTCTACCTGCGGGCAACATCGCGCGAGCACGACGACGCGGCGGCCGACATGACCCTGATGCTGCGCTGGATCGATGGCGCATGGGGCAACTACGAGATCGACGCACCCGTGGTCGCACACGTGGCCTTCGAATCGAACGGTCGCCGCGTGTTCAGCCTCACGCCCGATGGCGAGGTGCATGTGGCGGCCCCGGAAGGCTTCGCATGGGAGAAGCTCGACAACGACGAAGCGGGAAGCCCGAATCGTTTGCGTCAGATGCGTGACCTCAAGCGCGTGGGCGACAGCCTATTTGCCGTCGGCATGGCACGGATGGCCTATGAACGAAGCCCCACTGGCCAGTGGCAGCGCATCGACGAAGGCATGCGCGACGCTGCAGGGGGCGGTCTGCTAAGCGTCGACGGCTGCGACCGCACGCACGTCTACGCGTGTGGCTTCGGCGGCCAGATCTGGCATTTCGACGGAGCCCGCTGGGTGGCTGTCGACAGCCCGACCAACGTCAAGCTCGAACAGGTGCTGGTGTGCGCACCCGACGAAGTTCTGTTGACCGGCGCACGGGGCCTGGCCATCGTCGGCAACGGCAAATCCTGGAAGGTGCTGAATCCAACGGCCGCCCGCTCCACCCTTTGGGGCCTCGCCAAGTTCGATGGACGCGTCTATGCAGCCGACAACGCCCATGTTTACGTGGTCGAAGGTGACGACTTGGTGCCGGAGCAGTTACCCTTCGAAGGACGCGTGACCACCGGCCGACTGCAAGTCAAGGACGGCATGCTGTGGTCGATCGGCGAAAGCGACCTGCTGTCGTTCGACGGAATGAACTGGGCACGGCTGAACTACGAATGAACGGCCTGCCCCCACAGGCGCGCACCAGATGATGACCACTCGCCACGCCAGATCGTCCGGCGTGCCAGGTCTTGCCACTGACCTTTTCAGACGCGACAAGTCGCCTCTGAAAAGGGATAAGCCGGCTACGCTGATAGGTTAATTCGGCCCCCACGCAGCTCCCTGAGAATCACGTGGACTTTGCCCACCGCCCTCGCTGGAGTTCAATGTCACTTGTCTTGGCGGCAACCACTCCAAGCCGCGCACCATGACTTTCGTTCATTGCTGGTTTGCCGCGTTTCCACAATCCTCGCAAGCTCAACTTGCAGCAACGCCTCCGAACGGACAAGCCGCTACCAAGACAACCCAAGATCCAAGTGACCATGTTTCAGCGCCCTGCCATACCCGTCGTCGTCTTGCAGCACCTGGAAGACGCAGCAATGCTGCGCTCGGTGCGTGGCGTGCTGGTTCGTGCGCCTCACGTGAAGCTGCTCCAACTCGGTCGCACGGATGAACGGCTGGCTGCGCACCTGGATGGTTTGTCGGTCTCGAGTGATTGCGGTGAAGGCCTGAGCCAAACAGCACTCGATGATCCCGGCGTGGGCCCGCTATTTGTCTCAGCCGTGCTCGCCATCGAGCGCCGTGACATCCAACAGATCGAACGCCTGCTGTCTCTGTTGAACACCGTGCCCGACGCACCCCGCGCCTTGTCATCCGCCTTCGGCTGGGTCGCGCCCGAGCTATTGCGCGGAATCACGGCGCCGCTGCTGGCCAATGAATCACCCGGCGCTCGATGGCTGGGCATCGCGGCTTGCGCTCAGCATCGTGTCGACCCGGGCGCGCCGCTGGCGGCCGCGATCGAGCACGCGGATACACGCTTGCGTTCTCGCGCACTTCAAGCCGCTGGAGAGTTAGGTCGCATCGATCTGCTTGCTGCCTGCCAGGCTTACCTGCAAGACGAGCCCAGCGTCAGCCTGCTGGCGGCGCGGTCGGCTGCCTTGCTCGGTGATCGTGGTGCGGCGCTGAGCACCCTGCGGGCACTGGCACTGCAATCAAGCCCTCACCAGTTGGAAGCATTGGCGCTGTCGCTCTTCATGGCCGACGCAGAGGCTGCCCGTGGGTTGGTCAAGGAACTCGCCGCCAACGGTGCGCCGTTGCGCACGCTGATAAAAGCGGCCGCTTGGGCAGGCGATGCGCAAGTGATGCCCTGGCTTTTCAAGCACATGGAAGACGATGCGAATGCACGGCTGGCAGGCGAAGCGTTCAGCTTCATCACCGGCATCGACCTCGCTTGGCTTGATCTGGATCGCAAGCCGCCAGACACCGTAGCCGCTGGCCCCAATGACGATCCGAACGACGACCACGTGGCGCCGGATGAAGACGAGAGCCTTCCATGGCCCGATCTGCCCAAGCTCACGGCCTGGTGGAGCACGAACGCTGAGCGCTTTCCTGCGGGCCAACGGCTTTTCGCGGGCGCCGCTCCCACAACCGATCATTGCTTCCAAGTCTTGAAGGAACACACGCAGCGCCGGCGCATGGCGGCCGCGCTGTACATGAGCCTGATCCGGCCCGGCACATTGCTCTTCAACTGCGCAGCACCGGCGCGCCGCCAGGAGCGCCTGCTGGCGCAGATGGAAGCCTGATGTTGGATGCGCGGCTGATCTTCACCGTGCTGGGCCCGCTCTTCCTGCTGCTGGCCGGCTGGCGCTTCGTGCGCGCCGGGAGCTGGGTGCCTCAAGCGAAAACCTGGCTCATCATCGGCATCGTCTTTTCGCTCGTGGCAGCTTGGCTGTGGCTCTCGCAATGACCGTTCGCCGTCGAAGGCTTGACGCAGCCACCCGGCGACCCTTATCCAAAACGCCATGCTGGCAGCATGCGCATGACTGCATCCGGCGCATGTCGACAAGCCTCGTCACGAAGCTGCCGCACAATCCGGCGCCATGAGCTTGACCGTGTCACTGCCCGCTGCCGCCTTGGCATCAGACCCTCTCGTGTGGGTAGCGCAGGCGCAGACCGAGGTCTGCCTTTGCGGCTTGGGCGCGCAAACCGATTGGCCAACGAATGCCGCACCGACTCAACCGGCAAAAGCCGCGCCTTCCTTCAACGTGCGTGATTCGGCCGCCACCGATAGGGCCAATGAGGCACCTGCAGACTGCCTGATTCATCTGTTGACCACGGCCGTCGATGAAGCCCTCTCGGCACTGCCGCCGGACACGGCGATGGGCTGCCTGATCGGCGTGGCCGAGCCGCGGCCAGGCCTTCCGCGCGATCTGCATGGCTTGTTGATCGGCACACTCGATGTGCAGCGGCCCGACGTGATGGTCAACGCGCTCTTGCTGCCTCGCGGCCGCGCCAGCGGCTTGATGGCGCTGCAGGTGGCTGCGCAGCAGATCGCGCTGGGCGAGACCGGGCTGTGCCTGGTCGCGGGCGTCGATTCGCTGCTCGATCCGCAGGCCTTGCGCTGGCTGGAGGAGACAGGTCGCTTGCGCCCGGCGAATGCTTCGGGCGCTGACCTGTCATCTCAGCCAGCGGACGGCCTGGTTGCGGGCGAAGCCGGTGTGGCCTGCTTGCTGGCCAGCCGCGCCGAGGCGGCCCGCCATGGCTTGAACGTCCAGGGCCGGGTGTTGGCGGCAGTCACCACGCGCGCTGCCAGTGGCGGCAGTGCGCAAGCCCATCAAGCCGCCGGGGCCACATTCGCGCAGGCCATTCAAAGCATGCTCAATTCACTGCGGTTGCCCGATCACTGTGTCAGCGCGGTGTATGCCGACTTGAACGGCGAGGCCGATCGGGCGGCGGTGTTTGCCGCCGTCCAGCAAGGCCTGCGCAGCCCTTGGCGGGAAGTGGCCGAGGCCGTGGTCACCCCGGCAAGCGATCACGGCGATGTGGGGGCGGCGTCAGGCCTGCTGCTGCTCAAACAGGCCACGCTGGCGGCGCGCCATGGCCCGCGGGCAGGCCGCAACCCACTGCATGCCCTGCTGTGCGCGAGTTCGGACCATGGTTATCGCTGCGCAGTGCTGATGGAACTCGGAACGGAGCTCGAGACGTAACTTGGAGCGGGCCGGGATGACTAAGCTTCGAGCGCCGTCGGCCGTGTCCATCCGAAGCGCGCCGATGCACGCTGTCACCGATGTCGGCGCCGATGGCTTTGTTGGCGCCGTCACCCCACTTTGGTACAAAGCCGAACTCATCGATGATCCGGCTGTTGTCATGCAGCGCATCTGCCGCCATGCTGGCAGCCCCACCGATTCACAACACTGAGCAGCCCCATGCCTTCTGTTGATCCGACCGGCGCCTCTTCCATTTTCAACGACGAATCGACACGCGTCGTCGGTGATTCGCAGCCGCTGAAGCAAGGCGATACCTTGCCAGCCGCAGCGGTTGAAGGCGTCAATGCGCCCCGGCAGGTCGGGCGTTATCGCGTGATGGACCGCATCGGGCGCGGCGGCATGGCCACAGTTTATCGGGCGCATGACCCGAGCATCGACCGCCCGATCGCGATCAAGTTTTTGCATGCGGCTTACTGCCAAGAAGAAGAATACCGCGGCCGCTTCCTGCGGGAGGCGCGCGCGGCCGGGGGCTTGTCGCACCCGAACATTGTCACCGTGCATGACGTGGGCGAGATCTCGGGCCGGCCTTACATGGCGATGGAATTGCTGGAAGGCGAGCCGCTCAGCGACCTGATGCGCCGCGCCGGGCCGATGCCCATCACCGATGCGATTTCGGTCGGCATCCAGCTCGCTCATGCGCTTGATTATGCGCACCGCAAGGGCATTGTTCACCGCGACATCAAGCCGTCGAACATCATGTGCGTGCAGGGCACGCAGACGGTCAAGGTGACCGACTTCGGCATTGCTCACGTGACATCGAATTCCGACATGAACCAGACGCGGGCTGGCGCCGTGCTGGGCACGCCGCAGTACATGTCGCCCGAGCAAACGCGCGGCGAGAAGGTCGATGGCCGCTCCGATCTGTTCTCGGTCGGCATCATCCTGTACCAGATGCTCAGCGGCCGGCCGCCCTTCGAAGGCGACAGCATCGTGGCGCTGGCGATGGCGATCGCCAGCGCCGAACCCGCACCGATTCAGAAGCAGCGCAATGATGTCCCGCTGAGCCTGCGCCGCATCGCCGAGCGCTGCCTCGCCAAACAACCCGACCGTCGCTTCCAGAGCGGCCAGGCGCTGGCCGATGCGCTGATCCAGGTCCAGCGCGACATTGACGAAGAGGCCCGCGAAAAGGGCCGTGTGCGCTTTTTGTCGCTGCGCGTGAAATGGGCGCTGACGATGGCGGTGATCGTCTTCGCAGTGATGGCCGTTACCGGCACCGTGGTCAACCGCCAGCAGTCGGCCGCGCTGATGGGTCAGGTGACGGACTACGGCGCGTCGCTGAGCCGCTTCATCGCGGCGCAGAACTCGCTCTCGGCATTGGCGGATGAATGGGCGGCCGTCGATGTGTCGGTGCAGGAGATCATGAAGACCGGCGACTTCAGCAGCATCACCGTGATCGACCGCGGGGGCGTGATCCGCTCGTCCAGCGACGCTGCCGGCGTGGGCCAACCGTACAAGCCGAGAACCGGCGAACCCTTGGGCGATCGCCATGGCGGCGTGGCGGTGACGCGTTATGTGGATGACGACGACAACGTGCTCAGCTTCGACGCACCGATGACCTTCCAGGGCAAGAGCGTGGGCCGCGTGGTGCTGGGCATCCCCGAGAAGCCGCTGGCCCGCGTTGCGCGATTGAGCCTGAGCCTGATGGCCGTGCTGGTGGTCGTCACGGTGCTGGCCGTGGCGGTGGCGATGTACTTCGTCGCCAACTGGTTTGCCCGGCCGATCAAGCTGCTGACACAGTCGATCAGCGAACTGTCGCAGGGCCGGCTCGAGCACCGCATCCGCGAGGAGCGCAAAGACGAGTTCGGCCAGCTGTTTCAGGCGTTCGACGACATGGCGCAATCGCTGCAGCAGCGCTACATGCCCGCCGCCGTGCCGCCGCCCTCCGTGCCGATCGCCGAACCACCAGATGAGAAGCGCAATGTTCAGGCGATGGATCGCTGAGTGGCCCGGATGAGTTTTCGATTTGTACCCTGGACCAGCTCCGGCTTGGCCGCTCTGCTGTGTGCCTGCAGCGCATTGCCGCCGAGCATCAAGCCGGCGGCCAAGCCTGAGCCGGTGCTGGCCGACGACCATGTGCTGGCGCGCAGCGACCGGCTGCTGATCTACATCGCGCAGCCCCAAGACACCTATTGGTCGATCGCCGAACGGTTTCTCGGCAGCTCGACCCGCGACTGGGAGATCGTCGAGGCGAACCGCGGCCTGAAGCTGCGCCCCGGCAATCCGGTCATCGTGCCGCTCAAGACCTCGAACCCTTACGGCGTGAAGATCGATCAGTACCAGACGGTGCCGATTCTTTGCTATCACCGCATCGGCATGACGGCCAACAAGATGACGGTATCGGCCAGCAACTTCGCGCAGCAACTCGACTGGCTGGATGCCAATGGCTTCCGCGTGATCCGGCTGCAAGACCTGGCCGCTTTCATGGCGGGCAAGCAGGCCTTGCCGCGCCAATCGGTCGTGATCACCTTCGATGATGGCTACGAGTCGTACTACCGTTATGCCTACCCGTTGCTGAAGAAGCATGCCTTCCCGGCCACCGTGTTTCTGTACACCGATTTCGTGGGCGCCAGCGATGCATTGAGCTGGCCTCAGATGCGCGAAATGGTGGCCTCGGGGCTGATCGACATCCAGCCGCATTCGAAGACCCACGCCAAACTCACCGAGCGCTTTCGCGACGAGACCGATGCGGCTTACCAAGCCCGCATCGGCGCTGAAGCCAAGTTGCCGCGCGAGCAGATCGAGCGCCAGCTGAAGCTCGATGTGAATTACTACGCCTACCCTTATGGCGCGGCCAACGACACCGTGCTCGAAGCCCTGCAGCAGAACAAGTATCAATTGGGCGTCACGGTGACGCCGGGCGGCAATGCCTTCCATGCGCAGCCTTACATGCTGCACCGCTCGATGGTGTTCGGCAGCCACACGATCGAAGAATTCAAGGCCAAGCTGCAGACCAGCCGGCCGCTGAGCCTGCCATGACACCGCTGCGCGCCCTTGCCTTCGCGTGCGCCGCGCTGCCTGCGTGGGCCGCGCTTTCCGGTTGCCAGACGACGCCGCCGCTCGACCAGGTCGGCAAGGCGCCTCCGCCGATGGCGACGATGCTGACCAACGACCCGGTGCGGCTCTTCGAGCAGCATGAGCGTGAACGTGCCGTGCTGATGGAGAACCAGGGCCAGTGGCCCGAAGCCGCGGCCGCCTGGGAAGTGCTCGCGGTGCTGGACCCGCCCCGCTATACCGAGCGCTTGCAGCAGGTTCGCAAGCGCATGGCCGAGCAGGCCCAGGAAACACTGAAGCGGGCGAAGGAGGAGATGAAGAACAACAACCTCGCCGCCGCCGAGGAGTGGTACATCGCGACCTTGGCGCTGCTTCCCGACCAGCAGGAGTCGGCCGATGCCTTGCGGGCCATCGAGCAAGCCCGCAACCGGCGCGAGCTGGCCCGGCCGCCGCGCGTAGCCCGCACCGCGCCCGCTGAAGCCGCCGCTTCGCGCAACGCGCCAGTGGTCAACAAATACGACCCCGGCAATTCGTTGGACCTCGAACATGCCGCGGCCCTGGCTGGCCAAGGCGACGTGGACGAAGCCATCGAGCTGATGGAGCTGCGCATGCGCAGAAGCCCGCGCGATGACGTTTCGCGCGGTGTGCTGGTCGACTTGCTGGTGCGCAAGGCGAAGGGCTTGGTGATGGGAAACAGCACCGCCGCAACGGCCATCGTCAAACGCTGCCTGCTGCTCGAACCCACACACCCCGGCGCACTGGCCCTACGCAATCAGCTGATCGCGCCGAAGAACAATTCGCGCTAAGGCTTGCGCTAAGGCTTGTTCAAGCAGCGGGGCTGCTGGACCCCGTCAAGCCGTGGCCGATGCCTGATCGCCAAGCATCAAAGCGCCTTGACCTTGTCCTTCAGGCGCAGTGCTTTCTGACGCTCCAGGCGAGCGGTCTCGTTGCTCGGGTCGACTTCGAGCACGCGGTCCCAGGATCGGATCGCGCCTTCCAGGTCTTGCCGGGCCATGGCCGTGCGGGCATTGCGCGAATGGGTATCGACCAGCCGCTTGGTGAGTGACTCGACTTGCGCGCTGGCGGTCGGGTAGCCCAGGCCTGCGGCCCGCTTGTATTCGGCCAGGGCCTTGTCGAGCGAACCCGCGGCAGCGGCCGCCTGCCCGCTGCGGAAAGCCGCGTCGCCGGCCGCCACCAGCGGGTCGACACTGGGCTCGGCGGGCGCAGGGGCGGCCCCCGGTGGTGCAGCAGGCGGAGCAACAGCAGGCGCTGCAGGTGTTGGCCGCAATGGCTCGGCCGCTCTGGTTTCGCGCGGCGACGGGCTCGCGCCGGCCGTCATCGGCGGCGCCTTGCCGGGGATGCGCAAGGTCTGGCCTTCGCCGACCTGGCGCGGCACCTTCACGTTGTTGTAGCGGGCCAGGATGTGAAAGGCGTAGATGTCGCCGAGAAAGCGCCCGGCGATGCGTGACATCGTGTCGCCCGAACGCACGACATAAGGGAAAGACTCGCGGCCCAAAGTGGTGATCGGGTCTTCGGTCATCTGGCGCTGCAGGTTCAGTGCGAGCTTGTTCGCCGGGTCGAGCTGAAGGGCACGCTGCAGCTCGGTGCGGGCCGGGTCTTCATTGCCGGCCTCCAGCAGATCGGCCACCGATTGCGCGATTTTCTGCGCCTGCTGCTGGGCCAGGGGGTTGGCGGGCGCCACAACGGCCGGTGGCGCGGGCGGTGGCGCGACAGCGGGCAGCGGCGGCAAGGGCGCCACCGTCACGCCATTCGGCTCACCAGGCGCCTGTGTCGTGCCGCAGGCTGCCAACAGGCAGGCCGTTATCACGGCCAGTCCGAGCGCGGCCGTTCTGGCGTGCTGGCGGTGGGGGAAATCAGACATTGGGTTCACCATGGTTCGAACGCTTGCTGAAAAAAGAAGGTTGCATCCATTCCGTGTCACGGCTTCCAGACTGGCTCAAGCCGCCAAGATGCGAGTGCATGCACACCGATTGTGCCTCCAGCCCGATAGAGCGGCTCCATCGCCTCAGGGGGGACGGGGGCTCCGCGCAGGTTGCACGCCGCAGCGCGTTAGCATCGATCAGATGAAACTAGCCCTCGTGTTCTGCCTCTCAGGATGGGCCTTGTCGGCTTGCCAATCGCCGGCGGTGGCCGGCTTTCCTGAGTGTGTCAAAAAACTGAAAGCCCGCGCCTGGGAAGAGGCCCGCATACCGGCCGAGACCTTCGATCGCATGGCCCATGGCGTGAGCTACCTCCCGGCGCTGGCCGAGCCCGGCCCGCCGCCGCCCGAGTTCGCGAACCCGACCTGGGAATACACCGGCTTCCTGGTCGATGACCAGAAGATCGCACAGGGCCGCGAGGTGATGACGCGTTGGCAGACCGAACTGGATTACATCGAATCGCAGACCGGCGTGGCGCCCGCAACGGCCGTCGCGTTCTTCGGTGTCGAGACCGACTTCGGCCGCTTCAAGGGCCAGAACCCGGTGGTGCCCACGCTGATCAACCGCGCCTGCGGGCCGATCACGTCCAGCGAAACCGCAAAGGCACGCGAGCGCAAGCAGCTTTATGCGGCGCTGCAGATCGTCGAGCTGGGCGACGTGAAGCCCGATGAGTTCAAAGGCTCTTATGCCGGCGCCTTCGGCTTCACCCAGTTCATTCCTGGCACGTACCTCGAACACCGCGGCAAGGCCGGCCAGCTGCTGGCCGATGGCGACCGCGATGGCCGGGTCGACGTGATGCACAGCATTCCCGATGCGCTGATGCTGACCGCGCTGAAGGTGAAGGCCGATGGCTGGGCGCCCGGCTTGCCGTGGGCGCTGGCGGTGAGGCTGCCGGCCGGCTTCGACCCGGCGCTGATCCTGCGCGAGCGGGCTTTCGGCGGCGAGTTGTATTCGCGCACCGCATCGACCCTGTTGCGCGCCAACCGACGCCCACTGGCCGATTGGCAAAAGCTCGGCGTGAGCGTCGTTGGCGTGGCGGCCACGGCCGCCCCGGCGAACAGTGGTTCACCTGGCGGTAGCAACGATAGCCTGGGCGCACTCGTGCAGCAGCACCCTGCGCTGACGCCGCAAACCCCGTTTGCGCTGATCAGCCTGAACGACGACGCGCCCGGCCCGTACATCCTGGCTTCAGTCAATTTCGAAGCCCACTACCGCTACAACTTCTCGCTGAACTATGCCTATTCGGTCGGCTTGTTGGCCGATCGCCTGGGCGGCCGCGAGGCGCTGCCGGTGCAGTGGGCCAGCGCCGATCGAGGCCTGTCGCGCGTGGAAATCCTCGAATTGCAATGCCGGCTTGCCGCCACCCACCCTGAGGTTCAGGCCGATGGCTCACCGGGTCCGAAGACGCGCGCGGCGATCGGCGACGAAGAAACCCGGCTCGCGCGCCCTGCCACCGGCCGCACGACCTTCAGCCTGCTGAAAGCCCTGCGCGAGGGCGAGCCGGCATCGGCCTGTGGGCCACAGCCGGCCCTGCCGACCGGCCCGGACGCCACGCCAGCGGCCACGCCGGGCGCCTGAAAAGCGCGGCACTGCGGCCGAGCCACGTGCGGCCTCGTCGCCGTTTTTCTTGCCGATGGGCTGGCCCCAGCCCGCTTTTCGCCCACGGCGCGTACCGCGCATGACTTTCGTTGATTGCCAATCGACGCCGGGACCGGGATAAACGCGACTGGCTCGCCGCGCCTTGAGGAAGGCTGCGCGCGTTGCCGCTGGAGTCCCCATGAATCTCGTGATTCGCGCCCACACACTGAAAACCGAAACCCTGTCGCAACCCATCACCGGGCAGTTTGACGAACGGGGCGGCACGATCGGCCGCTCCGATACCAACACGCTGGCGCTGCCCGACCCCGAGCGCCACATCTCGCGCCTGCAAGCCGAGATCTGGTTCAGCGAAGGCTCGTTCGCCATCCGCAACGTGGGCAGCGCCAATTCGATCACCTTGAACGGCCGCCCAGTGAACCCCGGCGAAGGCAACGTGCTGTCGCAAGGCGACGAGTTGACGATCGGCGCCTATGTGCTGCGCGCAACGATCAGCAATGCAAGCGCCGATGCACCGCCCGAAGACCGCTTTCCCACCGATGCACGCACGGTGATCAAGGCCTCGTCGGTCGAATCGAGAACCAACCCACGCCTCTCAATTCCACAACCATTGGGCAATGCGGCCGCTCCGGTCCCAGTGCCCAGCCCCGTGGCTCATCCGGCCACCCCAGCCAGCGCATTGAGTTCAGCGCGCGCGCCGGCAACGGCAACGGCGTCGGCACCCGCATCGACCAACCCTTTCGCCGACCTGCTCGGCGGCCCGTCCACGCCGAGCGCGAACGACCCGTTTGCCGGGTTGATGGGCTCGCCCACGCCACACCGCACCACGACCGAGGCTTACGTGCGGCGCTCGCAGTCGATTCCGCCCATCACCGCCGCGCCCCCGCGGCCCGCGGCGGCCCCTGCGTGGCCTGACGCCGGTCTTGCGACCTCGCCCGCGCCGCTGGCCCGGTTGCCGGACGACTTCGATCCCTTTGCCGACCTGCCGGCCCTGGCCGCGCCATCGGCATCCACCTCCGAGGCCTCGCTCTCGGCTTTCATGAACAACGGCCCGGCTGCGCCGCCGGCCTCGGCCTTGCCAGCCGATCTCGGCCTGGGTGACTTGCTCGGCGCCGCTGCGTCGTCGTCCGGCTCCAGCCTGGATGCGGCCTTCGGCCTGAGCCTGCCCGCGGTCTCGGGCACCGACCCGCTGGCGGCCTTTCTCGCCGCGCCCGCGCCGGGCAGCAAACCCGGCACCACCGGCAGCCAAGACCCGCTGGCGATGTTCGATGCCCCCCGCTCATCCAGCGCGTCAGCTGCGCCCGCCATCCCGGCCGATTTCAACCACACGCCCGAAATTCAAGGTGCTTACCGCCCCCCGGCGGTTCAGCCCGAACCCGGCCTCCCGCCTGCCGCAGCGGCCGCCTCCACGCTTCCGCTGCCCGCGGCACTGAGGTCGCCCCCTTCGCCGCCGCCCGCGCGGCCATCCCCGCCACAAACACACGCGACCACACCCCCACTCACGCAGTCAGCGGCCACGGTGATCCGCCCGCTGCGCAAGGCCGATGACCTGACACCGCTGACGACGATGCCTGGCGTTCGACCGGTGCGCGAGGCATTTGAATCCGACGCGATGCCTTTCGATGCGCTGCCGCCTGCGGCCACGGTCACCCGAACCACCACGCCCGCTTTAACGCCACCACCGCCCCCAGCGCCGGCGCGGCCACGGCCGGAACCCCACGCCGCGGCGCAGGCAACGCCCGCCGCCGCGGGATCGGCCACTGCCGCCACCGCCGCTGGCGAGGCCACACCGGAGGCACTGTGGGCCGCGTTCTGCGAGGGCGCCGGCATCTCGCTCAAGCTACCGCAGGGCCTGACGCCCGAGCTGATGCGCGTGATCGGCCAGGTGCTGCATCACTCGGTCGACGGCACGATCAAGATGGTCGCGGTGCGGGCGGCCGCCAAGCAGGAGCTGCGCGCGGATGTCACGACCATCCAGGCCCGCAACAACAACCCGCTGAAGTTTTCGCCCGATGCGGGTGTGGCGATCGAGCAATTGCTGCAGCCGCCGATGCGCGGTTTCATGATGGGGCCGGCGGCCGTCAACGACGTGATGGACGATCTGCTCGGCCATGCGATCGGCACGATGGCCGGCATGCGCGCCGCACTGACCGGCGTGCTCGAGCGCTTCGAACCCAAGCAGCTCGAAGGCAAGCTCGCCAGCAACAGCGTGCTCGATGCGGTGCTGCCGATGAACCGCCGCGCCAAGCTCTGGGAGCTTTATCTGCAGCATTACCAGCGCATCCGCGACGACGCACAAGACGACTTCCACGACCTCTTCGGCCGCGCCTTCATCGAGGCCTATGAAGAGCAGCTGGATCGCCTCGACGCGGCCCGCCACCCCACCTGACGCTCGCAGAAAGAAGCCCGCATGCTGCAGGTCGAAATCGCCACCCGTTGCGAAGTGGGCGGGCGAAGCCACAACGAAGACGACCTGCGCCACGGTCGCAGCGGCCCTTTCTGGTACGCGGTGTTGTCCGATGGCGCGGGCGGCCACCGTGGCGGCGCGGTGGCCGCCGACATCGTCGTGCGCATGACCGCGCTCGGCCTGCAGTCGGCCACGCAGGCCACGCCCGACTACCTGCACGGCCTGGTGCTCGAAGCGCACGAGGCACTGGTGCAAAAGCAAGACCGCCGACAGCGCGACCGCATGCATGCGACGCTGGTCGCGCTGTGGGTCGACACCCGCCGTGAAGAAGCGCTGTGGACGCACGTCGGCGACTCGCGCCTGTACATGCTGCGCCATGGCCGCGTGATGCACATGACGCAGGATGACAGCGTCGTCCAGCGCATGGTCGAAGCCGGTTACCTGACGCCGGAAGAGGCGCTGACGCATCCGAAGAAAAACCAGCTGCTGAGCGCGATGGGCGCCGATGGCGGCATCGACCCGAACACGCTGCAAACCCACATGCCGATCGAAGATGGTGATGCGTTCCTGCTGTGCTCCGATGGCTGGTGGGATTTGTTCGACCACCGTGGCATCGAAGCCGCATTCGCCGCGGCCAAGAGTCCGGACGACTGGCTGGGCTTGATGGCTTATGACATCCACAAGGCCGCCCGGCCCCGCCAGGACAACTACAGCGCGATCGCGGTCTGGGTCGGCGACCCGTCTGAGACCACCCGCATGTCCAGCCTGTGGGGCCCCGATGCCACCCCCTCGACCTGAGCGTGCGCTTCGACAAAGCGGCCCCCTATCATTTGGCGCTGCCTCGGTGGCCCCCGCTTGTCATTGGTTCGATCTCATCCTTTTTCGCCCCATTGCTGTTGTGATGCCAAGCCGCCGACGCTCATTCTTCGCCCCCCTGTCCCGCACCGATCGACGCAAGGAGATATCCATGAGCCCCCTGATCCAACGTAGCCTCGCCACCTTGCTCATCGTGGCCGCAGGCGCCAGCGCCTGGGCCGACGACACCGCCGGCCCGGTGTTAAAAGGCCAAAAAGTCACCGAAGCCAATCTGCTGGACGCGCTGACGCCGCCACCCGAGCCGGTGGTCACGCGCAGCCTGAAGGTGAGCCGCGACGGCGCCACGACCGCCGCGCTGGCCCCGCGCAAAAAGCCGAGTGCCTCGCTGCTGATCACCTTCGAGACCAATTCGGCCGAGCTCACTGCCAGCGCCAAGCAGCAACTCGACGTGGTAGCCGCCGCGTTGAAGAACGACCGGCTGGCCGAATACGGTTTCAACGTCGAAGGCCATGCCGACCCGCGCGGCTCGTCAGACACCAACATGACCCTGTCACAACAGCGCGCCGACAGCGTGCGCGCCTATCTGGTGTCGACACACCACATCTCCGGCGAACGCTTGAAGGCCGAGGGCAAGGGTGACCATGATCTGCTGAATCGCAAGGTGCCGGCTGCGCCTGAAAACCGCCGAGTGACGATCGTGACCAATCTGCCCTGAGTCCGCAGTCAACCTGCAGCCAGCCGGCATCGTGCCTCATCGGCCTTCAGAGCTAACAGGCCGAGCGCGTGGCATCCCTCGGTGGGCGCTGCATCGGCACCCCTTGGCGAAGGCCTCGACCACCCACCCTGAAATCGCCACGGGTTGCATTCACACAACGCGGCCGGCGCATCCGGGCCGCTGCCAGCGCCCTTCTCCTTCCGTGAAACACCGCAATCGGCCTCATGCTGCAGGCCACGGAGCGTCAGGCAACTGTCCATCCTTGCAGGGGGTTATTGCGTGCCAGACATTGGCCCTTGTTGAAGAGTCGCTTAGAGTTTGCTTCGGCTAAACTTCCATCAGACCGATCAGCATCTTCAACGATGAAAGCGCCGAGAACATAAGCCCCGATCCGTCCTCTTGCGCAGGGTGCTTGCCGCGGCCAGATCCTGAAAACGTCTGGCTTCAGACCTTCGCAGATCTCTCGGCGCCTCTGATTCCCCATCGCTCGACATCGGAGATTGCGCCATGAGGGTGCATCGTTATCTGCGCCATCAGCATCGCCCGGCATCAGCTAGCGTAGTTCAACTGCCGAGTTTGCCGACCGAAGAATTGGACCTGCTGCTGATCGGTTGCGGCCTGCACGGCACCGGCCTGTTGACGGCCACACCCGAGCTGTTCAAACACCGCATCGGTATCGTCGAAGCCGGCCCGCGGCTCGGGCCAGGCTTGCTGTTGCCTCAGCGGGTGTCGTCGTATGCCCATGGCTGCGAACTCTTCAACTGGGTATCGCCGGACGGCCCGTTCGGCGACCTGTTGAGCAGCCCGAACCTTCGCCTGTTGCATGAGCAACCGGCAGCAGTCGATCTGCCGTTGCTGACACGCGTGCTGGAGAGTTTCGGTGCGCGCATCCAGCACCTGGCGGGGCACCAGCGCGTGGTGCTCGGCGACCCGGCCACGGCCCTGCACGTCCAGAACGGCCGCATCAGCGTGTGCCTGGCTTCCGGGCGGCGGTTGCTCAGCCGCGTCGTCGCGCTGGCCACCGGCCTGCGTGAGGTGCCGCATGTCTCGCTGCAACCTTGGCAAGCCAAGCGTGTGCTGTCGAGTGACCTGCTGCAGCATGGCATGCTCTGCCTGGCCCGTTGGGAACCGTTGATGCACGTCGCCATCGTCGGGGCATCGCACAGCGCTTATACAGTGGCCAAGATGCTGCAGCGAGCGCGGCCGAATCGGCCACCGCCGTTCATCAGCATTGTTCATCGCCATCCGGTCAAGCTGTTTCATGCAAGCCAGCAGGCGCTGGAACATGAGGCCTGGCACCCCCTGCAGGCCAAGCCCGACCTGCCACGCGATGTGTGCCCCGAAACCGGTCAGATCTTCCGCTACAGCGGCTTGCGCAACGATGCGCGCGACACCTTTCGCGCCATTGCCCGCGGCGAGCTGCCTTTTGCTTATCACCGGCAAGCCGACTGTGTCACGCAAGCCACCCCGTTGCTGAATGCAGCCGATGTGGTGGTGCAGGCCTTGGGCCATGAAAACAACCTGCTCGACCTGCAGATCGATGGCGTGTCCTGCCCGCTTCACGACGGTCAGCGGCTGGTGGATCTGGGCAGCGATGGAAGGCTGCTGCTGCCCCAGGCCGCATCGCCGCTGATCTTCGCGCTGGGCCTGAATGCCGACCCGTGCCTGGACATCGCCCGCAAGCCTTTTACGCTCTACCGCCAACGCGGCCTGCGGCTGCTGGACACACTGCGCGCTGCTGCGAAGTCAGACATCGCGAGCGGGCATGCAGCGGACCATTCGCCTGAGCCGGCGACGACGCCCGCATGACCCGCGCCCTGCCTTGCCAGCTATACAGGCCCCAAATCTACCCAGGCCTGAGATGACCGCTGTGCTGCGCGAAGCCGATACCCGTGATGCCGATGCGATTTTTTGCTGCCATCGCGACTCCGTCCTTGCGCTGTGCGCGCCGGCCTATTCACCTCTTCACATGGCGGTGTGGTTCGATGGCCGCACGCCGCAGATTCATCAATCGACGATTGCCGCAAGGCAACTGTGGGTCGCCGAGCAGGGTGGTGCCATCCAAGGCTTTGTCGGCTTTGTACCAGGGGAAGTCACGCTGCTGTTCGTGCGTGCGCAGGCCGTAGGCCAAGGCCTCGGCCGCAAACTGCTGGCGCTCGGTATTCAAAAGGCAGAACAAGGCTTTTCAGGCGCGCTGACGGTGGTGTCGACCCTGAACGCACAAGCCTTCTATGAAGCCCATGGCTTTGTCGCCGTCGAGGCCCAGACCTTCGTGCGCGGTGCCCCCGAGCTGCATTTCGATGTGGTCAGGATGGAGCGCCCGGCCCGAAGCCTGCAGCCCAGCGAAGCCCTTCGTTCGCCAACCGTTCGCTGACAGACACCGGCTTTAAAAGCACCAGCTTGAAAAGCAAGCTGAGTGTTGCCCAGACATCGCTAAGGTCACATCGACCTGGCGGCCTCGCTAATTACATTTTTTTCCGCCTGTTTTTCTGCTTCTTAGCTACCCAGCTTTCTGCCCGTCGCTCAGCGACGACCAAACTTTGCCGGCGCGCGCTACCTCGATCTCTGCATGCAACCGATTCAGGTGAATTCGGAACAGCGTTTTTGATTCATGACCAAGCGCTGAACCGAAAGCACTCAGGGCGCATCTGAACCGAAAAAATTGTGAACAAGCCATGCAGCAGCGAAGAGAGCGCTTGACAACGTATCGTCGTGAGTCAGGCCATATCTCGCATCGCAAAAATTTTTTGAGCCTTTACCTGCAGCACCCCGCGAGCGCCCCCTTGAATGTCTCGATCTGCCTTTGTAGATAACTAGATAACACAGAACAATCCTTGATGAAGCGATTGCTAGCTTATGCATAAAGCGAACTGGCTTATAAGTGATTCGGTCAAGTCATTAGGTGACTGAGAATATTTTGTGTGCGGACGGTTTTGTTCACGTACTGAAGTTTGGTTGTGAACCCGCTGGCCCCAAAAACAACAAGACGAAGGAGCAGCATGTCTACAGACGTTCGGGAAATTTCAGCCTCCAATTTGTTTGCGGCGAATGACAACTTCAATGGCGG
>CAXTCD010000061.1:0-24094 GCA_964242145.1 uncultured Rhizobacter sp. | reverse complement strand
TGTTCGCTTCCTGCGGCACCTTTCTCGCGTTTGCGATGACGATCTGGGCGCTGTTGTCAGCGCCGTTGACCGTGATGCTCGATGGCTTTCATTACCAGCCGTGGTGGTTCACCGACCCGCTGGCGGCCGACCCGCTAGCCGCCGACCCGTTGAGCGCGGCCGCCTTCTTGCGGCAGCGCTTTGTGCTGAGCACGCAAGCCTTCTCGCTGGTGGCTTTGATCCTGCTGGCGCTGGTGGGCTTTGCGGCGGTGGTGTTCCTGCCCAGCGTGTTGGTCGAGTTGCGGGTGCCGGTGCGCTTCTCGTCGGCGCGGCTGGGCCATTGGCTGACCACCGGCTTTCGCGCCATCGATCGTTTCGTGCGTTGGTGGAGCTGCGTGCTGGCGGTGTTATTGGTCGCGGGCGCCACAGTGATGGTGGCCAGCCAGCTGGTGCGGGCCGGCGTGCGCATGCCGCTGTGGCTGTTGCCGCGCCTGCCCTTCGGCCATTGGTCGGGCGAGTGGCTGCAGCGCGTGGTGGTCGGTGTGGCCGGCAGCGCGGTCGGGCTGGTGGCGATCGGCAGCATCGCGATCAAGCGGGTGCAGGCGCTGCGCGGCCCGCTCGATGCCGTGCTCGATGTCGACAAGCATTTCCGCGAGTTCCCGCGCAAGGCGATTCCCCGGGTGCTGATCTTCGAGCGCTATGTCGCGGTGCTGGAGCATGTGATCCGCCGCGGCTGCGACCGCATCGTGATCGTCGCCCACAGCCAAGGCTCGGTGATCACCGCCGATCTATTGCGTTACCTGCAAAGGCGCCACCGCCTGATGCCATTGGCGCAGGCCGGCACCGACCGGCTCGTGCATCTCGGTGCTGCGCTCGGTGCGGCCGATCTTCGTTTGTTGACGGTGGGCTGCCCGCTGCGCCAGTTGTATGCGATGCGATTCCCGTTTCATTACGACTGGGTGATGGGTCGGGCCTGGCGTGTGGGCCCGGTGATCGGTGCGCCGTCTGGCGCGGCACCGGTCTGGATGACCGGCCCCCGGCCGCGCGCAGATCTCAATGTCGCCCGCTGGGTCAACCTGTGGGGCTCGGGCGATTACGTCGGCCGCTGGCTCTGGACGACGGCGCGCGATGCAGCCTCGCCACCGTTGGCCATTGACCCCGCAGCCTATGGCGGCGCACCTAACGGCTGCGCACCGCAGACCCAAGACCGCTGCATCGGCGCCGATGCCCACACGCATTACTTCGATCTGGCGCAGCAGTCGGTAGCGCAAGCCTTGCGCGAGCTGGTGCAGGCGGATTCGGTGTCTGTACGCCAGATGGTGGCCGCTGATGATGTCCAACGCGCGACCGCGAGCTACGCGCTATCGACGTCCGCTGAACGCGACCCGTGATAAGTGCTCATTGCGATGGCTGCGCGCAAGCGCTTAAAGCTACGAGCGAAAAGGAGATTTATGGAGGTCGAACCAATCAGGCGATAACGGGTGCGGTGAATGTGACACCGGGCTTCCCATTCCACCCTCCGCCCGGTTGGACGAGAACTTGTCGGGGGCAGAACGGGAAACCCGGGTCGCAAACAGCTTCAGTGGCATGGGCGCCATGTCAGCGAGCCGTCCGAATCATCGGTGGTCGCTGCTGGCATTTGTCTCCTCACACACCTTCGAAATTCCAACGACGCCCGCACCTCTTTGTGAGAGTCAGTACGAGGATCGTTCAGCCGCAGCATACCGCTGGGCCGCGGCTTGATTGCGCAGTTGCCTTTGACGTTCAGCGAGTCGCGATCAGGCGAGTGATCAAGGAATCGGTGAGCAGTAGATGACTGATCAGAGATGGCGGTCCATGCGCGGCACGTACTTGAACTCCGGCAGGCCCTTGATCATGTCTTTGGTAGCGCCAGGCAGCACCAGCTTGTTCTCTTCTTCAGCGACCTTGAAGTTGCCGATCGGCACGGCGACGTCATGGCGCCCCAGGCCCACGAAGCCGCCTGCGCTGACGATCGCGTAGCTGACGGTGGCATCCGGTGCCACGATCACATCGGTGATCTTGCCAACCTTCTTCGCTTCTTCGTTGTAAACGGTCGCGCCGATCAGCTGCTTCTTGATGCTCCAGCCATCGACCACTTCTTTGTACGCCGCCACGGCCACGACGGTGGTCGAACCTGCTTGTTGTGCCCAGCCTGCAGCCGAGCTCACCATCAATGCGGCACCGATCAGGCCCGCTTTGATCATGTTGTTTGTCATGTGATTACTCCTCATTCGATGTATGCGAAAGGCATGACGCATCGTGCAACGAGGTTCTGAATTGCGACAGCCGAGGGCGTCTGATTCAACTGTAGGTTCGCTCCTACGGCCTGTGCGAAAGGCGGCGCAGTCGGTTTGAATGCGATGGGCATCGATCCCGCGCGGCCCATCGCAGCGGCCTCGCCACCGAGCAGGGGTGGGCCGCGATTTGATTACTGTGTCACCAGGTGAGGGTGGCGACCGACGAGGCCGGCAGGCTGACCGAGATCGAGCGGCCGCCGACCACGGTGCGGAAGGTGCCGGTGCTGTCGCTCTGGTTCAGCACCACCATGGCCTTGCCGCCATTGGTGTTCTTGAACGCAGCGCTGATGAAGCGGCCGTCATGTTCTGCATGTTCCACTTCATGTTGTCGCCGAAGTCGCCGGCGTTGAAGGTGCCCGAGCATTCGGTGAGGTAGATGTTCTTGTTCGGGTAGGCGTCGTGCATGCTGCTCATCGCACCGACCGAGCCGGCATCGCAATGCCAGGCCGAGCCGTCATAGATGTCACTGCCTTCGTTCATCACTGCCTTCGGGAACCCGTCGGAATCCCCGTTGTGGTCATAGGTCAACAGCTTGACGCCGTCATCGCATCGAAGGTGACGCCCGCGGTGCGGTAGTCGTCATAGACGCGGCGCAGGTAGTCCGCATAGACCGGGGACAGATCCTGGCGCAGCTTGCCGTAGCCCACCGCGCCGCTGTCTTTCATCCAACTCGGCGCCGTCTAGGGCTTGCCCATGAAGCGCAGGTTGTTGTAAATCCCTTGGCCTGCAGCGCCAGCGGAATGATGGCCGCGCGGTCATGGTCGATGCTGAAGCCGTTCAGGTCGCAGCAGCTGTCGTCGAAGCTGTGGTGGTTGAGCGCGAAGTCCGAGGCGCCCAGCGGAATGCGCAGGTGGCTGATGCCGGCATTGCCATCGTTGAAGCCGAACAGCGACTGCATCAGCGCGTTGCGCTGGCCTTCGTTCATGCGGTTCTGAATCAGCCAGGCGCTCGAATCGGTCAGCGCGGCGCCGAAGCCGTCGATCTGCTGGTACTGCACGTTCTCATCGATGGTGATCGAGCTGCCGTCGACATTGCCGTTGGTGTCGAAGCTGCGCTTGCCATCCCACGAGATCAGACGGCTGCGGTCAGCGTGGGTGACCCACACATCGGCCTGCGCATCGGCGGGCCGGCTGATGCGAATCGGCCTTTTGCGACGATGCTTGAAGTTCACCGTTGAATACTTTTCGTCAGGCGACCCGCTCTCTGAATGATGAAGGGGCGAGCCGGGCTTGTTCTTCGCGTGGATGGCCGGCTCTGCCTTGATCAGACGGACCGCGGCGCGCTCTCATCGAAGGGGAGCGCGGAGTTGAGGGAGCTGTGCTCGGGCAGGGCATCCCACGATGGACGAATGGGTGAATGAGCGAATGGGCCATGGCCTGGCCGATGGCCGAGCGGTCAACCGGCGGCTTGTGGCCCGTGGCCCTGCCGCTCGGCTTCGTTCCTGCGGAACAGGTCGGCCAGCGTTTTGCCGGGCTCGTCGCGGAAGGTTTCTTTCAGCACCAGCAGATGCTGAATGCGGTCAACGCGGAAGCTGCGGAATTCGGCGCGGGCTTCGCACCAGGCCGCCAGCGTCCAGACCGCGCCCCAGTAGAAGCAGCCGAGCGGTCGCGTCACGCGCTGGGTCGCAGCTTCGGTGAGGTCGAGGTAGTCGAGGCGAACCTTGCAGCGCGCCTCGGTGGCCAGCCGCAAGGTTTCGAGGCGGGCGCGTGTGCCGGCGTCAAAGTGGACCGCGGGTGCGTAGACAGCCAGGCTTTCCGCCGCGGCGCGTGCGGCCGGGGCCAGCACTGCGAGAATTTTCGACAGCGCGTTGTCGGCCTGCGAGGCCAGCCCGGCATCGAGCCGAGGCTGCGCGATGCGCACTGCCGCGACCAGCGATTGCGCTTCTTCGTGGGTGAACATCAAGGGCGGCAGATCGAAGCTCGCATGCATGCGGTAGCCGACACCCGCCTCGCCTTCGATCGGCACGCCCTGCGCCTGCAGATCGGCAACATCGCGATAAATGGTTCGAGGGGAAACTTCCAGGCGTTGCGCCAGGTGATCGGCGGTCGACAAGCGTCGTCCACGGATGATCTGCACGATCTGGAAAAGGCGGTCGGCGCGGCGCATGGTTCAGTGTGACAGCCTGAGCGTGTGAAGGTGGGCGTTCATGGCTTCGGCGATCACGCGCAGATCGGCATCGGCGATGGAGAACAGGCCGTAGCGGAACTGGCTGCCCCAGGTGGCGCGCGGCTGAGCGAACGCCAACCGATCCAGCAGCGGATGGATCGCGGCGCTGCGTGCGTCGACATAAGCCACATCGCGCCGATATGGCACGAAGCCATCACCCATGTCGAACGCATACGGTTCGCCTTCACGCACCACGCCGATGGCCGTGAACCATTGCAACGGTGTGCGTTCGCCCATTACCTGCGTCGGCGAGTAGTAGGCAACGCGGTCGCCCGGCGACACCCGCTTCAAGGGCGCCAGCTTGCCATGGCCGACCTGCATGACACCGGCAGACAGACCGCGCGCCACATGATCGGCGCAGGCCACGGCGATCCAGTTGCGCGGGCTCTTCGGCAAGGCCGGGGGCATGTGCGCGCGAGGGCGGGCGCCAGCCGCGGCAGTCATGCACTGACCTCGGTGCACAGCTCGACCAGCGTGCCGTCGGGGCAGCGCACATAAGCCACTGTCTGGCCCCAGGGTTTGACGACCGGCGGCGCCAGCAAGGTGGCGCCGGCCCGGACGGCGCGATCGCAGGCCGCGGCAACGTCATCGGTGACCAGGCCGACTTCGATGCCCAGCGGCTGGGCCGAGCCATCGGCGGCCACATAGTCGTGGCCCAGGTTGCCGCGGGCCACCTCGTGGCTTGCGAATGACAAGGTGGTGCTCCCAGTCTCCAGTTCGCCATAGCCACCGCTCTCATGGAGAAAGCGGCGCGTGAGGCCGAAGGCTTGTTCGAAGAAGGCGAGCGAGGCAGCGACATCGGCCACGTAGACGATGGTGTAGGCGAATTTCATGGCGCGGTCCTTGGGCTGAAGAAGGGGCTGGAGGCGCGATGCTGACACCATGGCCATGCACTGCCCACCGAAGCCGCGATGCTGCGCGAAGCCTGCTGACAGCGTGGTGTCAGCAGGCTGGATGACGCGTGGGGCAAGCGCCGCAACCCACGCCTGCAGCTCGGTCAGATGAAGATCTTTCCGGGGTTCAGGATGTTCTTCGGATCAAGCGCCTGCTTGACCCGGCGCATCATCGCGATCGCGCCGCTGCCCGCCTCTTCCTTCAGGAACTCCATCTTGTGCAGGCCGATGCCGTGCTCGCCGCTGCAGGTGCCGCCCAGGCGCAACGCGCGCCGCACCAGCTGCTCGTTCAGGCGCTCGGCAAGTTCGCGCTCTGCGGGCTGGGCCGGGTCGATCAGGTAAGCGAGGTGGAAGTTGCCATCGCCGACATGGCCGACGATGTAGTACGGCAGGCCCGAGGCATCGGCTTCGGCCACGCTGTCGTTGATGCACTCGGCCAGGCGCGAGATCGGCACGCAGGTGTCGGTGGTCACGGTGCGGCAGCCGGGGCGCGTTTGCAGGCCGGCGAAATAGGCGCGGTGCCGTGCTGTCCAGAGCCGGGTGCGCTCTTCTGGCGTGGTCGCCCATTGGAAGCCAGCGCCCTGATACTCGGCCGCGATCTCCTGCACGGTCGCGGCCTGCTCGGCCACGCCCGCCGCGCTGCCATGGAACTCCATCAGCAGCATCGGCGCTTCGGCGAGTGCGAGTTGGTCATGCCGGTTGACGGCGCGCACCGCATGCGCATCGAGCAGCTCGCAACGCGCGATCGGTACGCCGAGCTGAATCAGCTGGATCGTCGTGCGCACCGCCGCATCCACCGAAGGAAAGCTGCAGGTGGCCGCGCAGATGGCTTCAGGCAGCGGGTAGAGCTTCACGGTGATTTCGGTCATCACGCCGAGCGTGCCTTCGCTGCCGATCATCAGCCGCGTCAGGTCGTAGCCGGCCGATGACTTGCGGGCGCGCGTGCCGGTGCGGATCACCTCGCCTTGCGCAGTGACGACGGTCAGGCCAAGCACGTTCTCGCGCATCGTGCCGTAGCGCACCGCGTTGGTCCCGCTGGCGCGGGTGGCGCTCATGCCGCCCAGCGTGGCATCGGCGCCGGGGTCGATCGGAAAGAACAGGCCGCTGTGGCGGATCTCGTCGTTGAGCTGCATGCGGGTGACGCCCGCCTGCACCGTGACGGTCAGGTCTTCCGGATGCAGCGCCACGATGCTGCGCATGCGGCCGAGGTCGAGGCTGATGCCGCCGTGTACCGCGAGCAAATGGCCTTCGAGCGACGACCCGGCGCCGAAAGGAATCACCGGCACGCCATAGCGGTCGGCCAGCGCCAACACGGAGGCGACATCGTCGGTGCTTTCGCAAAACACCACCAGCTCGGGCGGGGGCGCATCGAGCGGCGATTCATCGCGGCCGTGCTGTTCGCGCACGGCCTTGAAGCTGGAGCAGCGCTCGCCGAAGCGATCGAGCAGCGCCTCGCGCATCACGTCCGGAACGGTGCGCACCGCAGCAGCTTGCGACGCGGGCCAAGGGTGGGCGGCATTCATCGGTGTCTCCGGGATCGGGGTGGCTGATTCTGCGCTTCCCCCGGCGCGGGCCGGGCCAAACCGAAGGCCGTTGCCGGCACCCCCTACGCCACGGCACGGGCAGTCAAGCAGCGTGCGCACACCCTAGAATCGCCCTCCTTGCAGCTTGCCTGAAAGCCGCCATGAGCCTTGAGCCAGAAGACAACCGCTTCGCACCGCCCCGGTCTTCAGTGGACGAGGTCGAGCCGCCCTGGCCCGGCCGGGTCACGCTGGCCAGCCGATCGAGTCGCTTTGGCGCGGCGGTGATCGACATGTTGATCGCGATGGCGGTGATGTGGCTGATCTCGCGGGTCACGCCCTGGGATGCCTTCAACGATGACGGCGATGCGTGGGACATCCACCTTGGCGATGCGATCGGCAATTTCCTGTGCTACTTCATTCCGAATGCTTACCTCCTGATCACGCGGGCCCAGACCATCGGCAAGGCGATGGTGGGCATCCGTGTCGTGCGCCGCGACGGCACGCCGGCATCGTTCATCCGGCTGGTCTGCGTGCGCGAAGGCATTCCCTCGCTGCTGGGTGTTGCGCAGCCGGTGGCCGAGATGTTCTGGCTCATCGATTCGCTCTTCATCTTCAGGGCGTCTCGCCGCTGCCTGCATGACGATCTGGCCGATACCGTCGTCATCCAGCTGTAGGACCCAGGTGCTTGCAGGGTGTGAACAGGCTCTAGAATCTTTGGCATAACAACATAAATTATGGGAGGGCCGATGGGCCGCATCTGCAATGAGGGACTGGCCCGGTGGCGTGAAGAGGGCTTCGTCGAAGGCCCGGCCGGAAGAACCGATGACACGGGCCCGGCGATGGCCGGTAGGCGCTGCGAGCCGCCAGCCTGACTGCGCCGCGCCTTTGCCGCTGTGTCTCTCGATACCCTGCATACCGCCGAAACGCCCGAAGGCATCGCGCTGTCGCTGCGCCCGGCCGGCCTGCTCGCGCGCTGTCTGGCCTTTGCGGTGGACCTGGCCATTCGCGCCTGCATCTACATCACCTTCGCGATCGTGCTGGCCTCGATGCGGGGCATGGGCACGGCGCTGCTGCTGGTCGCTTATTTCCTGTTGGAGTGGTTCTATCCCGTGGTGTTCGAACTGACGCAAGGCGGTGCCACGCCAGGCAAGAAGATGCTGGGCATCGAGGTGGTGATGGCCTCGGGTCTGCCGGTCACGCCGGCGGCATCGATCATCCGCAACCTGCTGCGCGCGGCCGATTTTCTGCCGGTGGCCTATGGCTTCGGCATGCTTTCGATGCTGTGGCGCAGTAACTTCAAACGGCTGGGCGACATCGCGGCCGGCACGCTGGTGGTTTACCGTGAGACCGTCGCTTTGCATGGCGAGCTGCCCGATGCACTGGCGCGTGCGCCAGTGCGCACGCTGGCGCCCCGCGAGCAGGCGGCGATCGTGGCCTGGGCCGGCCGCGCATCACGGCTGACGCCCGCCCGCCTCGATGAGCTGGCGATGCTCGCTCGTTCGGTGACGAACGATCCGGCGCGCCCGCCCGATGCGCTCGGCCAAGACAACACGCAGCGCCTGCTCGGCGTGGCGCAATGGCTGCTGGGCCGCCGCAGCGCGGGCAACCCATGACCCCGCTGCAATTCGAAGCGGCCTACGCGCCGCTGTGGCAAGCGCTGGAGCAGGAGCTCGATCTGGCCGAGGGCCAGCGGCGCGCGCGCCAGGTCCGCAAAGCAGCAAAGAAGGCGGCCGCAGACCCCAAGTTGCCCGGGCCCGCTGTTGAGCTTCGGCCCGATGGCGCGCGGCTCAGTGCGCTCTACCGCCGCAGCTGCGAGCATCTGGCCTTGGCGCGTGCGCGTTCTTATCCGATCCATTTGACGCAACGGCTGGAGCTGATCACGCAGCGCGCGCACCGCCTGATCTATGCACGCCATGACTACGGCCTGGCGCGCCTGAAGCAACTGGTGCTGATCGACTTCCCGCAAAGCGTGCGCCTTCATCGTGGCTACCTGCTGGCGGCCACGCTTTTGTTTCTCGTGCCGACTTTGCTGATCGGCTGGGCGACTTACCGCGACCCCGGCTTCCTGCTGCACCTGATGGATGCCAGCGAGATGCGGAACTTCGAGCAGATGTATGACGACAGCGAGCATGCGCTGGGCCGCGAGCGCGGTGCCGACACCGACTGGCACATGTTCGGCTTCTACATCATGCACAACATCGGCATCGGCTTTCAGTGCTTCGCCGGTGGCATCTTTGCCGGCGTGGGCAGCGTGTTCTACCTCGTCTACAACGGCGTGCTTGGCGGCGGCACGGCCGGCTACCTGACGGCACGCGGCCACACAGAAAACTTCTATTCGTTCGTCGTCACGCATGCGGCTTTCGAGCTGACGGCGATCGTGCTGTCGGGCGCGGCGGGCTTGCGCCTCGGCCATGCCTTGCTCGCGCCGGGCCGCCGCACGCGCGCGGCCGCCCTCGCCCATGCCGCGCAAGACGCGATCATCGTGGTCTACGGCGTGATCGGCATGCTGGTGATGGCGGCGGGCATCGAAGCCTTCTGGTCGTCGGCCCGCTGGATTGCGCCAGCGGTGAAGTACGGTGTTGGCGCGGCTTGCTGGGCCCTGGTGATCGGCTATCTCGGTTGGCAGGGGCGGCCACGCGGCGTGAAGCCGGCGCGGCCGCTCGGAGGCGCGCATGAAGGTTGATGCGATCGCGTTGGAGCTGCGGCCGAGGCCGATGAACGAAGCGGCCGATCTGGGGGTGCGGTTGGTGCAGACACATGTGCGCTCGGTGTGGCTGACCTGCGCGCCGGTGTTCGCCGCGGTGGTCGTGTTGTGCTTGTCGACGGTGGAGATCGCGCCCTGGTTGCCCGGCCTGTTGATCTTCTGGCTCAAGCCTTGGTTCGATCGCAGCGTGCTCTTTGTGCTGTCCCGTGCGGCCTTTGGCCAATCGACCCGCTTCATCGATCTGTGGCGTGCGCAGCGCGAGGTCTGGTGGCGGCAGTTGCCATCGACCTTGCTGTGGCGCCGCTTCTCGCCATGGCGCTCGTTCACGCAAGCGATCTACCAACTCGAAGGCCAACATGGCGCCGCGCGCCGGCAGCGCCGCACGCAGTTGCTGCGTGGCCAACGTGGCGCGGCGGGTGGCATGCATCTCGTCTGGGCCAACGTCGAGATGGTGTTGTCGATCGGCCTGATGGCGCTGGTGGCGTGGTTTGCGCCTGGCGAGTCGCGCGGCGACTTGAGCGAATGGCTGATGCATGGTGAAGGCGTGTTCGCGCATCTGTGGGTCACGCTGCCTTATGTGCTGGTGGTGCTGATGCTGGAACCGTTTTATGTGGCGGCCGGCTTCGCGATGTACCTGAACCGGCGCGTGCAACTGGAAGCCTGGGACATTGAACAGGAGTTCCGGCGTGCGTTTTAAAAATGGCCTGAGCGCGCCGCGCCACGGCGGCTTGCGAACTCTGCCTTGCCTTGCCGTGACGTTGTCTGTGTGGCTGGCAGCGGATGTCGCGTTAGCTCAAACGGCAGCGTCGGCGACAGCGGAAGCGGAAGCCGCTCTGGCCGAGCCTGCGCCCATGGCATCGGCGCCGACGCGCGAAGCGGTGACGGCCGAGATCAACCGGCTGCGCGAGGACCCGATCTTCGGTTCCGTCCACAAGGAAAAGAAGCTGCGCTTCAAGCCGCGTCAGCCCGACAAGAAGCCGGACAAAAAGCCGGATGAACGCTGGGCTTGGCTGCGCGAGCTGTCGCTCTGGTTGTCGCAGGTCGGGCGGGGGTTGATCTGGGGCGGCGGCGCCGTGCTGGTGGCGGTATTGCTGGTCAAGCTGAGGCTGTGGGTGCGCGAGCGCGCGGGGGCGGCGCCACAGAAACCGTCGCGCCTACCCAGCCATGTACGCGACCTCGACATTCGCCCCGAGAGCCTGCCCGATCGCATCGGCGAAACCGCCGCCGCGCTGTGGCAACGCGGTGAGCACCGTGCGGCCTTGTCGCTGCTGTACCGCGGCGCGCTGTCGCGCCTGGTGCATGGGCATCGATTGCCGATTCTTGCTGCCAGCACCGAAGGCGAATGTGTGCAGCTGGCCGCGCAGCGCCTCACACCCGAGATCAGCAGCTTCTTCGCCCGGCTGGTGTCGGCCTGGCAGTTGGCGGTCTATGGCGGGCGGCTGCCGGAGACGGCCAGCGTGCTGACCTTGTGCGATGAGTTCGAGCGCAGCTTGCGCCTGCCGGTGCCTGCGGCCGATGTGCCTGCGCCGACCCTGGAGGCCGCACGGTGAACCGCGACAACCTGTGGCGTCTCTTGTCGCTGCTGCTGGCGGCAGCCTGCATCGCATGGCTGGTGTCGTGCACCGAGTGGGCCGAGGTCGATGTTCACACGCCAGCGAAAGGCGAGGCGGCGAAGAACGAGCTCTATGCCCTGCAGCGGCTCGCGCAGCAACTCGGCGCCGAGGTCACGATGCCGCACGAGCTGTCGCAGATGCCGCCGCCCGGCGCGACCTTGCTGCTCTCCTCGCTCGAATGGGATCTGTTTCCCGAACGTTCGCCAGCGCTGCGCGAATGGGTGCAGCAGGGCGGGCATCTGGTGATCTTCAGCTGGATGCTTGACCGCGAGCCGCTGCAACAATGGCTGCCGATCCACTCCGGCAAGCGGCAGACCTGCGCGGCGCCAGAGCCGCAAGCCTCGGCAGCTTCGTCGGTGGCCTCGTCTGCCAGCGCTTCGCACTCTTGCAAAGCGCCCTGCTCTGAGGCCGACGACGACCTGGACGCCGATGATGACGAGGACGATGAGGAAGACGACGAAACGCCGGCCGACGGCCCCCTCGCGGCCGGGCCTGCGGCATCGGGCGCTTCCGAACCCGCGAGCCAGTCGATGATGGCGGACGGTTCGATGTGCCATCCGGTGACGGAGCCTGACGCGTTGCCGGCGAGTTATCCCCCCGACCGCAGTTACAGCTTCTGCGGTTACAGGGGCTATCGAACGATCCAATCGAAGCAGCCCCCGGCCTGGTTGCTGAAAGGCAAGCGTGGAACCGAGTTGCTGCGGGTGGCTTTCGGTCAGGGCAGCGTCACGGTGATCAACAACGATGTGGCCTTCTTCAACCCGCAACTGCTCAAGGGCGACAACGCGCTGATCGCGGTGTCTGCGTTGCAGATCCGGCGCGGTGCACTGCTGTGGTTTGTGACCGAAGAGGCCCGCGCGCCTTTGCTGGGCTGGGTCTGGCAGCAGGCGGCGGTGGCGGTGTTGCTGGTGGCGCTGGCCCTGGCGCTGTGGCTTTGGCGCGCTGCCGTGCGCTTTGGCCCGATGGCCGCCGAGCCGAAAGCGGGCCGGCGCTCGATGACCGAACAGATCACCGGGACCGCGCAGTTTCTGCGGCGCCATGGCGCGCAGGCCTTGCACGCGGCGCAACTGCGTGCGCTGGACGAGAGCGCACGCAACCATGTGCGGCATGACGACACGCTGGAGCGCAGTGCCCGCGCGCAGGCCATTGCCCGCCTGACGGGACTGGACGCGCAGGCGCTGGGTCAGGCCCTCGACCCCAGCATCTCGCGCCGCAACGTGGACCTGCCGCCGGTGCTCGAGATCCTTGAAACCGCTCGCCGGCTGTTGACACAGTCAGCCCATCGCCCCCGTACCGAAGGAAAGCCCCATGCCCATCAATCCGAATGACATCACCCGCGCGGCCGGGCTTCTGAACGAGCTGCGAGCCGAAGTTGGCAAGGCCGTGGTCGGCCAGCAAAAGGCTGTCGACCAGATCCTGATTGCGCTCGTGGCTTCAGGCCATGTGCTGATCGAAGGTGTACCGGGGCTGGGCAAGACGCTGCTGGCGCGCTCGCTCGCCAAAGCGATGTCGCTCAGCTATGCGCGCGTGCAGTTCACGCCCGATCTGATGCCGTCCGACATTACCGGCCATTCAGTGCTGGAAGCCCGCACCGGGGCCGGCGAAGGCATGGGTGCGCTGCGCGTGCACCGCGGCCCGGTGTTCACCAACCTGCTGCTGGCCGACGAAATCAATCGCGCGCCGGCCAAGACGCAAAGCTCGCTGCTCGAAGTGATGCAGGAATACCAGGTCACGCTGGAAGGGCAGACGCTGGCGCTGCCGCGGCCCTTCATGGTGCTGGCGACGCAGAACCCGATCGATACCGAAGGCACCTACCCGCTTCCTGAAGCGCAGCTCGACCGCTTCCTGTTCAAGATCGACATCGGCTATCCGACGCACGACGAAGAAAACGCGATCGTGCGCCGTACGACCGATCAATCGACCGGCGATCAGTTCCCGCTCGATGCCATCACGCAGCGTCTTGATGAACGCTCGGTGCTGGCCTTGCAGCGCATGGTGTCGTTCATTCGCGTGGACGACAAGGTGGTCGACTATGCGGTGCGCATTGTTCGCACGACGCGCAGCTGGCCAGGGCTGTCGGCCGGAGCCGGGCCGCGCGGTGCGATCGCGCTGGTGCGGGCGGCACGCGCCACGGCACTGATGCAGGAGCGCGATTTCGTGACGCCCGATGACGTCAAGCGCCATGCCTTGCCGGCGCTGCGCCACCGCGTGATGCTGGCACCCGATGCGCAGCTGGAAGGGCGCGAGGTCACCGAGTTGCTGAGCGCGGCGCTCGATGGCGTTGAGGCACCACGGCTCTGATGCAGGCGCAGCGGTGATGCGCTGGATTCCCAGCCGTGTGGCGGTGCGGGCCGTGGCCGGCGCCGCGTTGTTGGCGGCTGCCGCTTTGCTGATCGGCGCGCCGCAGCGCGCGGTGGGCATGGCCGCCGCGGTAACGGGTTTGCTGGGCGCCGGCTGGGCGGCCTACGACCTGTGGCGCAGCAGGGCCGCATGGGAGCGCGCACCGTTGACGCTGGAACGCCAACTGCCGCATGCGCTGGCGCTTGGCGTTAGCAAGGTGTTGAGCCTGACGATCGCGAACACCGGCACCACGCCATGGCAAGCGCAGGTGTTCGACGAAGCAGATGACAAGCTGGCCTTTGACGGCTTGCCGCAGGCCGTCGCGCTGCCAGCCGGTCAACGCGTTGAACTTCGCTACCGCGTCACCCCTCGCGAGCGGGGCTTGGTGCGCTTTGGCGGCACGCAGTTGCGCCTGCGCACCTTGGGTGGCTGTTTCGAGATGCTGCTGAGACTGGGGGCGCCGCAGCAACTTCACGTCTACCCGAATTTCGCGGCGGTCGCGCGTTATGCCTGGCTGGCCGGTGACCGGAGGCTGGCGCAGATCGGCATCAAGAGCTATGCGCAACGCGGCCTGGGCACGGATTTCAAGCAACTGACGGACTACAAGGTCGGCGACCCGATCCGCCACATCGACTGGAAGGCGACGATCCGGCACCAGCGGCCGATCGTGCGCGAGTTCCAGGATGAGCGCGACCAATGCGTGCTGTTTTTGCTCGATTGCGGGCGCCGCATGCGCGCCGATGAAGGCGAGGCGAGCGCCGATGGCAGTCATTTCGACCAAGCCTTGAATGCCGTGATGTTGCTGAGTTATGTCGCGTTGAAGGAAGGTGACGAGGTGGGCGCGCTGACCTTTGGCCATGCCGCTGGAGAACAACGGCAGTTCGCGCCACGCAAGGGCACGGCCACGCTCAACGCGCTGATGGCCCGGCTGTACGACATTCAGCCGGGCACGGCGCATTCCGACTATCTGCTCGCCGCGCAAGACCTGCTGCGAACGCAACACAAGCGGGCGCTGGTGATCGTGCTGACGAACTTCCGCGACGAAGACGCGGCTGAGCTGACCCCGGCGCTGAAGCTGCTGCGCAGCCGCCATCTGGTGATGGTGGCCAGCCTGCGCGAGCGCGCATTGCGTGAAGTGGCGGAGCAGCCGCTGGTGCGGCCGCACCATGCGATCGAGGTGGCCGGCGCTCATCTGTTCGAGCAATCACGCCGCGATGCTTTCCGCCGGGTGACAGCGCACGATGCGTTGTCGGTGGATGTGGAGCCGGCCCAGCTTGCGGTGGCGTTGGTCAATCGCTATCACGCGGTGAAGCGCTCAGGTTTTCTGTAGTTTTCTGTGGCCGGCTGAGATGCGCTTGGTTACCATGCGGGCCGCCGTTCATCGCCTGCGTGCACGACGGCGATCCATCCCATCAAAACAAATTCAGGGAATTGAACATGTCAGCAGCAAACCCCTTCAGCCCGCCCCGGGCCGTGGTGGCCGATGTCCATCAAGAAGTCACGGAGTTCTCAACGCCCAAGGTCTGGTCAGCCAAAGGGCGCATTGGCCGGTTGAGGTACCTGGCCTACACCACGGTGGGCGGCTTGATCGTCGGTGCCGTGGCAGCGGCCGCTTTTATCGCCGCTGGTCCGGATGTCGGTGCGATCTTGGGGGTCGCCATTTACATCCCGCTCGTCGTGCTGAGTTTTCTCTCGCTGATCCAGCGAAGCCATGACATGGGCTGGTCGGGCTGGACCTGCTTGTTGTGCTTCATTCCGTTTGTTGCGCTGATCTGGGTGTTCAAGGCAGGTACCGCTGGCGAAAACCGCTTCGGTGCCCCGCCGCCGCCGAACACGACCGGCGTCAAGATCAGCGCGTTCCTGCTCTTTGGCGTTGCCTTGCTGGGAATCATTGCGGCGATCGCTTTGCCTGCTTATCAGCAATACACCGTTCGCGCCAAGGCCGCTCAAGCGGCGCAAACACCCTGAAATAACGATCGAGGCTTGATCTCATGTCCAACCGCCTGACCCAGATCGTCACCCGCACCGGTGACGACGGCACGACCGGCCTCGGCGACGGCACGCGCGTGCCGAAGCATCACCTCCGGGTGCAGGCGCTGGGCGATGTCGATGAACTCAATTCGCAGATCGGTGTGCTGCTCGCCGAGCCGCTGCCGGCGGATGTGCGGGAATTGCTCGTGCTGATTCAGCATGAGCTGTTCAATCTCGGCGGCGAGCTGTCGATCCCAGGCTACGAGTTGCTGAAGGCGGACGCGGTGCTTCGGCTTGATCAGGCGTTGGAGGAACATAACGCCACGCTACCGCGCCTGAAGGAGTTCATCCTGCCGGCCGGTACGCGCAGCGCGGCGATTGCGCATGTGTGTCGCACCGTGGCACGGCGGGCCGAGCGATCGATCGTGGCACTGACGGGCAACGAACCCGTTCGCGCCGAGCCGCGCCACTATCTCAATCGCTTGAGCGATTTGCTGTTCGTGCTGGCCCGGGTGCTGAACCGGGCCAACCTCGATGGGCTCGGCGGCGACGATGTCTATTGGCGAAGCGAGCGACTGGCGCGCGACGAAGGTTGAACGCGGCCCGATGCAGCGCGGAGCTTCAGGGTTCGGCGTTGTAACCCACGGCAAATTCGCCGAGGCTCAATGCATCGTCGTGGTTAACATCGAGTTCATCGAACTTGGCCGAGATCACCGGCAGGCGCGAAGCTTCTTCTCTCGATAGCTTGCCGTCGGAATTGACATCGGCGCGGGCGAATGCGGTTTCCAGCGCAGCCTTCTGCTTGCCTGACAGCTCGACCGCAGCATTGCCCGTGGCCGCGATGGCGGGGTGGGCCACGATCCAGGTTGCCGTTAGCAAGATCGACGCGAAGAGGCTGGCCCACTTGTTCTGCCGCAGACGAAATCGAATGTCGTGAGAGCTCATGCTGAATCCTTGCTTGGAAAGATCAGGCATTGCATCCCTCGAATCGATCGCAGGCCAGCTTTCTTGCCTGCGCTTACCGCATCGGCACCGTTGCTGCATCACTTACCTGCCTTTGCAATGCGCATCGCGCTTGCAAGGGAACCCCGCGGCGCGTCTTGACGCTGCGATGGTGGCGGGGCGCTCACCACCGCATCACGTCGATCGTCATCAACCGCGGCGGGCTTTCACTGCCGAGTGCAATGTCTCCAGCACGGTCAATGAATCATCCCAGCCGATGCAGGCATCGGTGATGCTCTGGCCATAAGCGAGTTTGGACGGGTCGTCTTTGCCAGCGCTGAACTTCTGGGCTCCGGCCTTGAGGTGGCTTTCGACCATCACGCCGAAGATGCTGCGCGAGCCGCCGCCGAGTTGGTTGGCGACGTCGCGTGCGACGTCGATCTGGCGTTCATGCTGCTTGCTGCTGTTGGCATGCGAGCAGTCGACCATCAGCGTGGCTGGCAGCTTGGCGGCCTCAAGGTCAGCGCAGGCCGCGGCCACATGGGTGGCGTCGTAGTTTGGCGTTTTGCCGCCGCGCAGGATCACGTGGCAGTCGGTATTGCCTTTGGTCGACACGATCGCAACCTGGCCGTTCTTGTGAACCGACAGGAAATGGTGCGGGCGCGATGCGGCCTGAATGGCGTCGGTCGCGATGCGGATGTTGCCGTCGGTGCCGTTCTTGAAACCGATCGGTGCCGACAGGCCGGAGGCGAGTTCACGGTGAACCTGGCTCTCGGTGGTGCGTGCGCCGATCGCGCCCCAGGAGATCAGGTCGCCAATGTATTGCGGCGAGATCACGTCAAGGAATTCGCTGCCGGCGGGTACGCCCAGGCGGTTGATGTCGAGCAACACCTGACGGGCAATGCGCAGGCCTTCATCGATGCGGTAGCTCTCGTCGAGGTAAGGGTCGTTGATCAAGCCCTTCCATCCGACGGTGGTGCGCGGCTTTTCGAAGTAGACCCGCATCACGATCTCCAGCGTGTCGGCATAGCGCTCCCGTTCGACGGCGAGCTTGCGGGCGTATTCGACGGCGGCTGCCGGGTCATGGATCGAGCACGGCCCGATCACGACGAGCAGGCGGTCATCCCGGCCAGCCAGGATGTCCCGGATGCGCTGGCGCGTCGTGCTGATGAGGGTTTCGGTCGCCGTGCCCCGGATCGGGAAAAAGCGCATCAGGTGTTCGGGAGGGGGCAGCGGCATCACGTCTTTGATCCTTTCGTCGTCGGTCTGGCCTGTCTTGTCGATGGGCGCATACCAACCCTCGGTGGTGCTGGCGGACGGTGCATTCATGGGCTGGCTCTCCTGACGTGATGAACGGTTGATCGACGCGCAAAAAAAAACCGCCGGGTGATCCGGCGGTTTGGTGAGTTCGGTGCGTATCTTTGGGCTACGCGCTCGTCTCTCCGCCGCCGTTGCGGTGCGAGAACCAAAAGTAGCCAAAGAAGTAGCTGACAAAACGCATGGAAGGAATGTAGCACGGCACCTTGCCAGGCCGTCAAGCACGGCAACCTGCACAGATGTCACAGTTGGTTCGGCCTGCGAAGAATGACGCCCTACCTGACAATCAGGCCGTGCCGCCGACGGTGATCCGGTCGATGCGCAACGTGGGTTGCCCCACGCCGACGGGCACGCTTTGGCCCTCTTTGCCGCAGACGCCGACGCCGCTGTCGAGCTTCATGTCGTTGCCGATCATGCTGATGCGAGTCAGTGCGTCTGGGCCGTTACCGATGATCGTCGCGCCCTTGACCGGGTATTGGATCTTGCCGTTTTCGACCCAGAAGGCTTCGCTCGCAGAGAACACGAACTTGCCGCTGGTGATGTCGACCTGGCCGCCGCCGAAATTGGTGGCATACAAACCGCGCTTCAGCCCGGCGATGATTTCTTCCTTGGTTTTGTCGCCACCGAGCATGTAGGTATTCGTCATGCGCGGCATCGGCATGGCCGCATAGCTTTCACGGCGGCCGTTGCCCGTGGCGGGCACGCCCATCAGGCGCGCATTCATCGAATCCTGGATGTAGCCCTTCAGGATGCCGTCTTCGATCAGCACGTTGCGCTGGCTCGGGTTGCCTTCGTCATCGACATTCAACGAGCCGCGGCGATCTGGCAAGGTGCCGTCATCGAGCACCGTGACCCCCTTGGCCGCCACGCGTTGACCGATACGGCCACTGAACGCGCTGGAGCCTTTGCGGTTGAAGTCGCCTTCCAGGCCGTGGCCGATGGCTTCATGCAGCAACACGCCGGGCCAGCCCGGGCCCAGCACCACGCTCATTTCACCGGCCTTGGCCGGGCGCGCTTGCAGGTTGGTCAGTGCCGCGGCGACGGCTTCATCGACATAGCCTTCAATGACGCTGTCATGAAAATAACCCAGGCCGAAGCGGCCGCCGCCGCCGCCCGAGCCGACTTCCCGGCGCACTTCACCGGCGATCGTTTGCTCGGCAATCACGGTGACGGACAGGCGCACCAGCGGCCGCACGTCGGCTGCCAAGGTGCCGTCGGCACGAGCTACCAGCACGACGTCGTACTCGGCCGCGAGGCCGGCCATGACCTGTTTGACGCGCGGGTCTTTGGCGCGGGCAAGTTTTTCCACGTGCTCCAGCAACGCCACCTTCTGCGTGCTGTCGAGCGAGGCGATCGGATCCATCGGGCCGTATAGCACCCGGCTCTTCGCCACCGTGTGTTTGCCGGTGATCTTCACCGTGCGGCTTTGCCCCGCTGCGGCGATCGTGCGCACGGTCTTGGCCGCATCGATCAACGCAGCCTCGGAGATGTCATCGGAATAGGCAAAAGCCGTCTTTTCGCCCGCCACAGCACGCACGCCCACACCCTGATCGATACCGAAGCTGCCCGATTTGACGATGCCTTCTTCCAGACTCCAGCCTTCGCTGCGCGTGTATTGAAAGTACAGATCGGCATCGTCGATGCGATGCGCCGCAATGGTCTTCAAAGCCAAAGACAGTGAGGCATCCGTCAGCCCGAACGGCTCAAGCAGCAGGGATCTGGCAATCGCCAGGCGTTCGAGAGTCGGTTCGCGAGAGATCATGACGGCATCCTTTGGTGAGCGGGCGATCGATTGTAGAAGTGCCCCTTCACCGTAACAGGTTCAGGGAGGTCGCGCCGGCGGCTTCGCGGCGCCTGGAATTCAGTCGCTCGATTCGGCCTTGAGTTGCAGCGCGCGGGCGTACAGCAGGTTGCGGCTGCCTCCGCTCAAGGAGGCGGTCAGAGCCACAGCTTGTTTCAACGGCAATTCAGCCATCAAGGTGCGCAAGGTCGTGTCGTGCTGGGCCTCGCCGTTGTCTTCGGCGCGGGCGGGCGCGGCATGCACCACCAGCACAAATTCGCCCCGGGAATGGTTCGGGTCTTCGGCCAGCCAGCCCGGAAGTTCGCCCGCCGGGCGGGTCAGTACGGTCTCGAACTGTTTGGTCAGCTCGCGGCACACCGTCACAAGCCGCGCCGGGCCGTGATCGGCCAGACCTTGCAATAAGGAATCGATGCGATGCGGCGCTTCAAACAGCACCTGGGTTTCGGGCCGTGCCATCAGGGCTTGAAGCCCCTGCTGCCGTTCGGCACCGCGCGCGGCCAGAAAGCCGATGAAGACAAAGCCCTGGCCGATCACATCACCGGCCACGCTGAGCGCCGCCAGCGCGCTGCTGCAGCCGGGCAAGGGCATGCAACGATGGCCTGCCGCTGCGGCGGCCGCCACCAACGCTGCGCCGGGGTCGCTAACGGCCGGCGTACCCGCGTCGCTGACGTAAGCCACGCGCTCGCCACGCGCCAGGCGCAGCATCACGCCCGCCGCCGCTTCGCGCTCGTTGTGCTCATGCACTGGGATCAAGGGTTTGTCGATGCCGAGATGGCGCAGCAGCGAGGCGCTGTGACGCGTGTCTTCGCAGGCGATGGCGTCGACCAGGCCCAGCACGTGGATCGCGCGCAGGCTGATGTCGGCCAGATTGCCAATTGGCGTGGCCACGACATACAGCGCCCCTGCGGGATACTGCTGCGAGCCGGCTGCCGCAGCAGCGGCTTGCAGCATCAACGAGGCGGAAAGGGTCACGAGGTGCAGACGAAGAAAGAGGTGGGGGATGCGGGCGAGGCCCGTGCGTTGGCGCATTTGCAGCGCCAGGGGCTCAGGCTAGTGCAGCGCAATTATCGGGTGGCGGCCGGCCCGAGGGCGCGAGCCGGGGAAGTCGACCTGATTCTGCGCGATCGCGATGGCACCTTGGTGTTTGTCGAAGTGCGAGCGCGTCTGGATGGTCGGTATGGCGGCGCGGCCGCCAGCATCAGCGATGCCAAGCGCCGGCGGGTCGTGTATGCGGCCCAGCATTACCTGATGGCGATCGCCACGCCGCCGCCATGCCGCTTTGATGTGGTGGCGATCGATGGCGACACGCTGACCTGGCTCCAGGCCGCTTTCGATGCTGCTTGAATCAAAGGCAGCGCGGCCTTGTCGGGCATGGTTAAAAAGGCGATACCCCACACGACAATGCGCTGTGGAACCTTGCTGTCAGAGCTGTGTCTTATGATCCGAGACCATGCTCGAACAACGCATACAACAGCAATTCTTCGACAGCGCCGACCTCAAGTACGCTGCCGCCGAGATCCTTTCACGCCCCATCGCCGACGCGTCTTACGCGGTGGTCGGGTGCATCACGTCAGGCGGAAAGGTGCTGGCTTGTGGCAATGGTGGCTCGGCCAGCGATGCCCAGCATTTCGCTGCCGAGTTCATCGGCCGCTTTGAGCGCGAGCGCCCCGGCTTGGCGGCGATCGCACTGACCACCGACTCGTCGATCCTCACCGCCATCGGCAACGACTACAACTTCGATGCGATCTTCTCGAAGCAGGTCGAAGCCTTGGGCGCGCCCGGTGATGTGCTGATCGCGATCAGCACCAGTGGCAATTCAGCCAACGTGCTTGCGGCCGTTGAAGCCGCTCATGCCAAGGAGATGACGGTGATTGCCTTGACCGGCCGGGGCGGCGGCAAGATGACCCATGAACTGATCGAAACTGACGTCCATATTTGCGTTCCTCACGAACGCACGGCCCGAATTCAGGAAGTGCACATCCTTGCGCTGCACTGCCTTTGTGACGCGGTCGATTTGCAATTGCTCGGAGAACAGGAAAATACATGACCGCCACCCAGACCCTTCGCCTGACCGTCGTTACCACGGCACTTGTCGCCACAGCTGCCTTGTCAGGTTGTGCCCTCTTTCTTGGCGGTGCGATGGTCAGCGGAACGCTCTTTGCCGCGGATCGCCGCAGCTCGGGCGCGCAGCTTGATGATCAGGCCATCGAGTTGAAGGCCGGAACCCGCTCCCGCGAGGTGCTCGGTGATCGCGGCCACGTCAGCGTGACCAGCTACAACCGGCTGGTGCTGTTGAGCGGCGAGGTGCCCACCGAGGCCGACAAGGCAGCGCTGGAGCAGACCATTGCCCGTGTCGATACGGTTCGCTCGGTCGTCAATGAACTGGCCGTGATGAACTCCAGCTCGCTCAGCAATCGGTCGAACGATGCGTTTTTGACCAGCAAGGTCAAGGCGACGCTGATCGACGCCGGTGAAATCAGCGCCAATGCCTTCAAGGTCGTGACCGAGCGCGGCACGGTCTACTTGATGGGCCGCGTCACCGAACGCGAAGCCACGCGTGCGGCCGATCTCGCCCGCACGATCAGCGGCGTTCAGAAGGTGGTGCGTGTGGTGGAGTTGTTGACCGAAGCCGAACTGGCCGCGCTGCAACCGAACAACGCTGCGAAGACACCGGCCGCTGCGGCCAGCGCGCCTTGAGGCTTCCTGCTAATGGTGTGATCCTGCTGATGGTGTGATCTTGCTGGTGTGACAGCGATGGTGGGCCTTGTCGGCCCGCGGTTCATTTCAGGCGTTTGATCAGGCTGGAGGTGTCCCAGCGCTGCCCGCCCATCGCCTGCACATCGGCATAAAACTGATCGACCAGCGCGGTAACCGGAACGCGGGCTCCGTTGCGTTTGGCTTCGTCCAGCACCAGGCCCAGGTCTTTGCGCATCCAGTCGACCGCAAAGCCAAATTCGAACTGGCCCTTGACCATCGTCGGGCCTCGGTTGTCCATCTGCCAGCTCTGCGCCGCGCCTTTGCCGATCACGCCCAGCACGGCGTTCATGTCGAGCCCGGCCTTCTCGCCGAAAGCGATGGCTTCCGACAAGCCTTGCACGAGCCCGGCGATGCAGATCTGATTGACCATCTTTGCCAACTGGCCGGCGCCGCTTTCGCCAAGCAGCGTCACCGCCTTCGCGAAGGCCATTGCTACAGCTTGCACTTTCGCGAAAGCTTGCGCATCGCCGCCGCACATCACGGTCAGCACGCCGTTGATGGCGCCCAGATTGCCGCCCGAGACGGGCGCGTCGATGAACTGCAGCCCCTTCGCTTCAGCGGCTGCAGCAAGCTCACGCGCAATCTCAGCCGATGCCGTCGTGTGATCGACGAACACGGCGCCCGCTTTCATGCCGGCCAAGGCGCCGTCGGCACCCAGCGTGATCGAGCGCAGGTCATCGTCGTTGCCGACGCAGGCAAAGACGATGTCGGCTTGGGTCACGGCCTGCTTGGGTGTTGACGCGCTTTGCCCGCCATATTCCTCCACCCATTGCTCGGCCTTCGCGCCGGTGCGGTTGTAGACGACCACCGAATGCCCGGCGCGTGCCAGGTGGCCCGCCATCGGATAGCCCATCACGCCCAGGCCGAGAAAGGCGAGGTTCAGCGGTGCAATGGGCTCGTAGGTTTTGGTGCTCATGTCTGAATCCAAACGGGTGTCGAGCCTCGCCTTTCAAGCAAGGCGCAACTGCAGCGGAATGTGATGGGTGGCGAGACGCCAATGGGGTTCAGACAAGGTCTATTCTCGTGAGCTGGCCTTGTCTGGGGAAAGGTGGGCCTTCGTCTTGTCTCGATCTTGTCTTGAAGAAGCTGGCGAGCCGCAGAAGATGCGGCCGCGCAGCCGAATGGCTTAAACGATTGTCAGATGCTCGGTACCGGCCGACAAATCGCTGCTGCGTGCGCGGTTGCTGTTGAGCTTGATCTGCAGCCGCAGGTCGTTCACCGAATCGGCATTGCGCAGCGCATCTTCGTACGTGACCATTTGGTTCTCGTACAGATCGAAGAGGCTCTGGTCAAAGGTCTGCATCCCCAACTCGCGCGACTTCTTCATGATCTCCTTGATCTCGGCGACTTCGCCTTTGAAGATCAGATCGGAAATCAGCGGTGTGTTCAGCATGATCTCGACCGCCGCGACGCGGCCTCGGCCTTCTTGGCGTGGTAGCAGGCGCTGCGAGACGAGGCCCTTCAGGTTGAGCGACAAGTCCATCAACAGTTGTTGACGCCGCTCTTCCGGGAAGAAGTTGATGATCCGGTCCAGCGCCTGGTTAGCGCTGTTCGCGTGCAGCGTGGCCATGCACAAGTGGCCGGTCTCGGCAAAGGCCACCGCGTGCTCCATGGTTTCGCGGTCGCGGATTTCGCCCATCAAGATCACATCGGGCGCTTGCCGCAAGGTGTTTTTCAGCGCTTGGCCCCAGCCTTCGGTATCGAGGCCGACCTCGCGCTGCGTGATGATGCAGTTCTTGTGCGGGTGCACGAACTCGACCGGGTCTTCGA
>CAXTCD010000060.1:0-24144 GCA_964242145.1 uncultured Rhizobacter sp. | reverse complement strand
ACCATCGTCCATACGCGTGCGGCCAATTCAAGCCGGGATGACCAGCCGCTTACGGTGGATCGGTGGAAGGTGGCTTGACTACCTGCTTAGCGGCGTCGCGCTGCCGACTTTCCAAGCTCGACGGCACCGATTGGTTGGAATGCGAACTGCTCAGACGGCAGCTGGACATGTCGAACTGGGACTGCACAGCCAATGTTTGATCGTGCCGTTCTGAATAGCAACCGTATGCTGCAAGGCCTGGGCGTCGAGGAATTCTCTCTCCTTAAGTGGCTCCAATGATCGCGTAGTCGATGGGTTTGAAACTACCGTTGTTGGAGTTTTCTGCTGAGCACGCCGTCAATGAACAAACCATGTCCATTTCCGCGCGCAACTCGAGATAGTCGCCTGCTTTTGAACGAGGCGCTTTGACTTCGACCTGTCCAGCTGCAGACACTTCGACATCCATGAAAATGTTGAAGGTTGTCCCAATTTGCTCTGGCCGAATTCCGAACGGTGCGAAGTTTTTGTACAGGTTCTCGAAGCAGCTGGGATGATGGCCCCGATGCTTGTAAAGGATTTCAAACATTTCCTGACTACATGGCGCTAGCAAGAAGTCATGTCTGCCCACGGTATCTTCCAGCAGCGTGAACATTCGACGGCTGTCATTCGAATACAGCACATCCCCCGTAGAGAAGTAGATCTTGCTTCCATAGTCAATCGATCTACCGGAGGAAAGCCAGCTGGACGAATCACCATCCTTGAAGGCGAATAGGTCAGACACCTGCTTTCCATGGGGATCGATCACCCGCAAAACCTCACCTTTGCGGATCTTGAAGCCAACTCCAGATTGCGGCGCAATGCGACCGGCTGAAAGCACTGGACCGTTGATCACGTCTTGACTCCCATGTGAAAAGGGCACTTCGAAGGAGACGCACGACCTGAATACTGTAAAGCTTCCGAGGCCTCTCCAAAACGGGCCAATACGGGATTGATGCTTCCCTGCAAAGCCATGTCTCGGTTGCGAATAGCTCTCTGCATGCTTGCGTACTTTCCTGTCTTACGCAGTTGCTCAAACTGGCCATGCAGATTGAACACAAGCGTGTCCCGTGGTGCACGTCGAGCGATGCGTGACGCCATGGGATGAAGACCGACAACGAACATCCCCCGACCTCCTAAACTGAACGAGAAGTGCGGATCGTTTGGATCGGAGCTCACAGTTGAGTCCCATTCGAACTGATCTCGATCCGACTCGTGAAGTTGTTGAAGCTGCTGCCACATCGCGCGTTCGAATGCTTCTTCGCTGGTTGCGGACGAATCAAACGAAGCGATGAACGTCACCGGATCAATACCCGGGTCTTTGAATTCGTCGAGAAAGGCATAGATGGCAGTCAACAAAGGTTGAACCGTGTCGGTGGCCGCTAGCGCTGGCAGAGTCGCAAACCGCATGCGCTTGCGGTTTACCGCGGATCGAGCACCGACGCAGGGAAACGTGGGGGCCATCACAAAGTCAATGAAGTCTGTTTGAGCGGCGTGTGCTTTAGGCGGATCGACGGAAATTGAATGAGGCGTATGCATGGCGAGGGCAGAAGAAAGTGATGGCGTTAACTTAGCCCGGTGAGATTGCCGCCCGAGTCATCTACGAGCGCCATTGGCTGTAGGCATTTAAGAGGCCTGCAGTAGGGAAGGATGCCCGCTGTAGGGCGGACATCCCGAAGCATCCAAACTTTTGACGTGCAAATTGAGACAGACGAGTTCTTGACGAGTCAGGCCTCACATTGCCCTCGTTGCCTCGGTCGCCACGCCAGACTTGAACGTGAGCCATCTGTCCGACAGCGTGCTTTTGCTGCGTTTCTTCGAAGCGGGAAGACATATTCCCAAGGCATCTCGGTGATCAAGAACCGCGGCGGTGGAAACGAGAACTCATTGCGTCTGCTCCCTATCGATGCGCGGGACTTGCGGATCGGCGAAGTACCGAGGAACTGTCCCAGCGTGTTCGCGTGAAATCCCCGGCTGCAGTGGCAGGAGTTCCAGTTACTCATGTATCACAGTTGCTATACAATCCAAGCCAATGAGATCTGCCACCTTTCCACCCATTCGCGTCGAACCTCGCGTTCGTGCTGAGGTTGAGGCTGTATTGCGCGAAGGCGAGTCGCTGACCGAATTTATCGAAGAGGCTGTAGTTGCTGCAGCCGCTTGGCGTCGTGCACAGTCCGAATTCGTCAGTCGAGGCGAAGCGGCCATTGCGCGATGGAAGGTGGAGGGTGGCGGGCTGTCGGTTGACGAGGCGATGAACTCGCTGCAAGCAAAATTGGAGACGGCCAAACGCCGTTCATCGCGCCCTGCTGGCTCGTGACCCCCGTCTTCAAGGTTGTGGTGCTGCAGGAGGCTCTCGAGGACCTGCAACGTCTCGAGAACTTCTCTATTGAGCGCGAGCTGCAGAGCCAAACTCCAGACTGGGAAACGCCGCAGCGGGCGCTGGACTCGATTCGAGATGGACTCGCGCGGCTCTCTTGGTCGCCATACTCGTGTCGCAAAGCCTCCCTGGGCAATTCGAGGTCGCGCGAGTTGATCATTCCGTTTGGTAGCACGGGTTATGTCGTGCTTTTCGAAATCGTTGGAGAAAGTGTCATCGTCGGTGCTGTCAGGCATCAACGAGAAGATGATTTTCACAATTAGGCGGACGCTTGAGCTGTGTCGACAACTCGGCTACGTCTTCCACTCGGAACATGCTCAACGTTCCACGGTTATCTCATCAAGTCGACGGGTGGTTCGGAAGAACACGAAGCGGTGGACAGGGGGACGGGGGCATCGAAGAGCTGTCACTCGCCTTTTGCGAAGACGTGTTTGAACAACAAAAAGTTGGTTCTGGACAGGTCGCCGCAGCCGTTGATCGCGTGGCGCAGCTGATAGGGAATTTGATTGGAAGTGCGATGGCGTATGGCGACGCTGGCCGAGCGGTCACCATCACATCGGCTGTCGGCGAAGAACACGTCTCGCTGTCGGTGCACAACTTCGGAAATCCAATTCCGGCTGATAAACAAGCCGGGATCTTCGAGCCCATGGTGCGCAGTGGAGATGACAGTTCCTCTATCCGCAGCGTCGGATTAAGTTTGTTCATTGTTCGCGCAGTTGCCAAAGCTCACGACGGAATCGTGGAGGTGGCGTCCGATGAAGAAAGTGCAACCACCTTCGCTTTCCGTTTCAGGCGCTAATGCAAGCCCGTCGAAATGGCTTACATCAGCTCCACTCATCAAGCTATTTCAGCGGCTCCTGCAACTGCTGATACAGCCCGACCAATTCGCCCTTGGCCAGCACATGGCCGCGCATCGCGGCAAGCACCTCGTCGCGGTCGGCACCGGGGGGCACGCTCAACAGGCTGTCGATCGCAAACACCTGGAAGTGGTAGTGATGCGGCGGGTCGCCCACGGGCGGCTTCGGCCCGGTGTAGCCAGTCGATCCCGCGCTGTTCTTGCCTTGCAGAAAACCTTCAGGCAGCGTCAGGCGTTGTGTCTTTTGCAAGCCTTCAGGCACAAAGGTCTGCGGAATGTTCCAGGCCAGCCAGTGCACGAAGGGCGTGACGGGCCGCGAGTCCGGGTCTTCGACGATCAACACATAGGACTTCGCGCCAGCAACGGTCGACCAGGTCAACGAAGGCGACACGCCGTCGGCATATTCGCTGTGTCGCTTGTCGAGCAGGGTGTCGGGCGCGAAATTCGCTGAGGCCACGCGCAGGCTGGCTTTCGCTTCTGTTTTCGCTTCTGTGTCACTGCGCTCCATCGCCAGCGGCACGCCCGATCCCTTTTCAGCCTGCGCCTTCATCGGGCCGGCCGGTGCATCGCGGCGCGGTGGCGCGCTCACTGTGTCATTGGCGCGCGGAGCAGGATCCGTGTACGCCACGCGGTAGATCACGCCATTGGCATCGTCGGCCATCAGCAAGGACCCATCGGCCGTCGCTGCCAGGCCGACCGGCCGGGCGATGTGGGTGGTTCCGTCATCGGTCAGGAAGCCAGTGACGAAGGGCTCGAATGCGACCGGCTTGCCATTCGTGTAGCGGACCCGAACGATCTCGTAGCCCGACGCCGGCTCTCGGTTCCACGAGCCGCGCATCGTGACGAACGCATCGTTGACGTAATCCGATGGAAATGAGCTGCCGCGATAGAACAGCATCTGCATTGGCGCCGCATGCGCGGTGTAGCCCAGCACCATCGGCGTGCTCAAGGCCTTCCATTGCGCCTTGCTGATCTCGCCGGGCGGTGTGGATTGCGGGTTGATGCCATCGGCGCCCCAGATGTGCGGCCAACCGTAGCGCTTGCCCCGCTCCAGCTTGTTCAACTCTTCAGGTTGGATATCGTTGCCCAAAAAGTCGATGCCATGGTCCATGCCCCACAGCTCGCCGGTGACCGGGTACCAGTCAAAGCCGATCGTGTTGCGCAAGCCGGTGGCGAAGATGCTGCGGTGCTTGCCATCCGGCGAAATGCGCAGCAGCGTTGCGCTCTCCGGGTTGTCTTCATTGCAGGCATTGCAGGTCGAGCCCACGCTGAGATAAATCATGCCGTCCGGGCCAAAGGCGAGGGTACGGTTGGCATGCTGGCCGCCATCGGGCAGATCGCTGATCAGCATCTTCAATGGCCCCAGGTGGCCGTCAGGCTGCACATCGGCTGCGAACAACTGCTTGACGGTGACGAGGTAGAACTTGCCGTCATGCACGGCGATGCCATGGGCGCCTGAACGATTGGCCACCACTTCGGGCGGCGCATCGGCGCGGCCATCGCCATTGGCGTCTTGCAGCAAGACGACATCGCCTTGCTCGCGCCGGCTGACATAAACCCTGTTTTGAGGTCCGATGGCAATGATCCGGGCGTTCTTCAATTCATCTGCAAAAACAGACACGGTGAAGCCGGCAGGCGCCTTCAACTGAGAGACACGGGCCGGGGTGGCGGCCACCTTGGCGGGCTTGAAGGTGTGCACAGTTGCCGAGGCGCGGGTGCCGTCGCCCTGTTGGGCATGGGCCAACGTGACCGACGTGGTAGCAACGATCAATAGAGCCAAGACCGATGGTGTCTTCATGGGTTCCTTCCAATGAGGTGAGGCACGGGCCACACGAGAGCGGCATGGTAGAAAGCCGCTTCAGCGGCCCTTGTAGGTTTTGTCTGATGCGTTTGTCGGAGTTCAACGCAGGCCGTGCGCGCCATACCCTCCTCCGAAACGTTAGGTGTCGGCTGACATTCGCATGTGGGTCAGCTTCCTACAGTGGCCGGCACGCCCTTGCTTGCACGTCTTCACCCCGCACTTGTCTATTCAAGCAGCCGACGGCGGTTTTGATTCACCCTTTGCTGAATTGACGAAAGGAAATCCCATGAACCGTTCCCTGTCGCTTATCTCCCTTGCCCTGCTGCCGCTGGCGCTGAGCGCCTTGTCCCTTAACGCCCAGGCGCGTTCCGATGCGGACTTCATGAAAGACGCAGCCACTGCGGGAATCACCGAAATCAATGCGGCGAAGCTGGCTGCCACCAAGGCGAAAGCGCATGAGGTGAAAATCTTCGCCCAGACCATGCTCACCGAGCATACAAAAGTGGCCGATGAACTCAAGTCACTGGCGGGCGCCAAGCATGTCGACTTGCCTGCCGAGCCCACATCGAAACAAAAGACCGAGTTGAAAGCACTGAACGCGGGCAGCGACGATCAGTTCGATGCCAGGTACTTGGAGACCTTTGGCGTGAAGGCCCATGAAGACACCATCAAGCTCTTCGAAGAAGCTTCGAAAGACGCCAAAGATCTGGACGTCAAAGCCTGGGCCCAAAAGACTTTGCCCGGCTTGAAACGCCACCTCGAGATGGCCCAGGCGCTGCGCGCGAAGGTGGCGAAAGCGACGAATTGACTCACGTTGCCGACGCGTGATTTCAGCGGACGCCCGCGCCCATTGATGACCTTCCCCAGAAGTTCTGCATGAGAGCATTGACCTACCACGGCTCCAAGGACGTGCGGGTGGCCACCGTGCCCGACCCGGTGATCACGCAGAATGACGACATCATCCTGCGCGTGACGGCAACCGCCATCTGCGGCTCCGATCTGCACGTGGCACACCGACCTGGACCAAACGCTGCCGCTCGGCGTGCCACAGCTGATGATGGGATTTACGGCAGACGGGCAGGCCGACCTCCCGATGGTGACCGCCCGTGACCGGCGCTTCGCCATCCAAAGCGCGCGCAAGAAAGCCGATCGCCAAGACCTGATCGCCCCGCTGATTGACCCGGGTGCCGATGGCTGGAGCGATGGTCAGCCAATGCAGATCGCAGACCCGACCGGCAGCCAGCATCGCCACGAGGTAAACACCTCCAAGACACAGACGACGAACGAGCGCGCCAACGCCCAGACGCATGCGCCTCCCCAAGTTCCTCCCCAAGTGCAGTCTCATCTGACCCGTTGATGGGATCTGAAGATTACCTAAGTTGAACGTCAGTAACGAAAGGATCGAACATGCCGACCCGGCGCAGTGTTCATTCCCCCGGTAGCCATGATTCTCTGAGCGGCCCCAAGACATCGGCAAACCCAGACGGCGCTACGCCTGCCGAGTTGCCCAGCAAGCCGTCAAGCCCGCATGATGCCGCTACCAAGGCAGAGCCTGCGGGCAACAAGCGTCAGACGATCCCGACGGCCCCAAAGAGCCCGCAGAAGATCGAGAAGTCATGAGCGCCGGCACAAGGGCGCATTCGCGCCCGGCGGCTCCCGTCGCTCTATCAAGCGCTTCAATGGGCTCGTTCATCGGCACGGAAGGCTGGTCGATTCCCGGTTCGAATGCGGCCCACTTTGCAACGGAAGGAATTCACCTCGAACGCTATGCCATCGAGATGGATTGCGTTGAGATGAATTCTTCGTTTTACCGCCCGCATCCGCGTCAGGGTTATTAGCGATAGGCACGCAGCACACCCGAGGCTTCCGCTTCGCGGTGAAGCTTCCGAAGGCCATCAACGATGAAAGTACGCTGCAAGGTGCACGCGAACCGTTGAAGAAATTTCTTGCGAAGGCCGGTGGCCTTTGGGCAATAAAGCGTCAGCCATCATTCTTCGCTGCGCCGCGAGCAATCATCGCCGCAAGCTTGAATTGCATCGCGACCAGTGCCCACGCTTGCGAGTGCCATCCCCACGCGATCGACAAGACGTTGCTTGCGAGGAATATCCAAAAGCCCCAAGCAGGAGCGCGTTCACTTTGGGGTGCCACCAAGGTCACCGCTATCGCGGGCCACTGAAGTAGTTGCCAGAAGTCCATCATCTGGCTTTTTGCTTTGCTGGATCAGGAAATCCATCAAGAAAGCGACGATGGTCGTGCTGGTGTTGATCACCAACTGCTAATCTTTCGAATAGCGAACGAATTCGAGTTCGGCATCGCACCCAAGGGATCGGACACCGAGGTCAGCCTCGAGCGGGGATGGTGCATCTTCGGCGCTCAGGGCGCGACGAATTTCCTTGCGGTGACGGGCATTCCAAGCCCCGATGGTGGGTGGCGGCGCGGCGTATCTGGCATTGTGGGATTCGGCAGTCAGCGCACGGTCGGTGATGTTCTAGAACGAGGCGATACATGGCGCCATTAGTCATGACGCAAACGTCATCGGCACAGCCGGCAAATAATCCCCGGCCATGGCGACTTCAGATACTCATGTCAATTCGCCGGCGTGCCGCCGGTGCTTGCGAAAACCTCGCCGCTGCAGTAGCTGGATTCGTTCGACGCCAACAAGACATACAGGCCGGCGATCTCGGCAGGCTGGCCGGGGCGGCCAAGCGGTGTTTGTTCGCCAAAGGTTTTGAGGCGCTTCGGGTCTTGACCCCCGCTGGGTTGCAAGGGCGTCCAGTACGGCCCGGGGGCAACTGCGTTGACGCGTATGCCTCTGTCGGCCAACTGTTTAGCCATCGACTTGCTGAACGATGCGATGCCCGCTTTGGTCACTGCGTAGTCGACCAGATGCTCAGACGGGTCGTAGGCATTGACCGATGCGGTATTGATGATCGATGCACCCGGCTTTAACAGTGGCAGCGCGGCCTGGGTGATCCAGAACAGCGCATACAGATTGGTCTTGAAGGTGGCATCGAGTTGCTCGGTGGAGATATCAGCAAGGCTTTCGCGCGATTTTTGGTAGGCCGCGTTGTTGACCAGGATGTCCAACCCACCCAGCCTTTCGGCGGCCTGAGACACCAGGTTCTTGCAGAAGGATTCGTTGCGAATGTCTCCTGGCAGGGCAACGGCGATGCGGCCTTCGGCCTGGATCAGGCTGAGCACTTCCTGCGCGTCTGATTCTTCCTGAGGCAGATAACCGATGGCCACATCGGCGCCTTCGCGTGCGAACGCAATGGCGGCCGCACGGCCAATGCCGGAGTCGCCGCCCGTTATCAAGGCCTTGCGGCCCTGAAGCCGGCCCGCGCCGACATAAGACGTCTCGCCATGGTCAGGCCGTGGCTCCATCTTCGAGGCGAGGCCCGGCCATTCCTGCTGCTGCTCGGCAAAAGGTGGGCGCGCATAGGCGGTGCGGGGATCGGCCAAGCCGGCTTTGCGCGGTGTGCCCGAGGCGGGCTGGTGTTGCGCTTGACGATCCGACCCCGGTGTCTGCTTCGATGTCATTCGATTCTCCGTTGTGGTTGCAATCAATGCACCCTAATGAGGCCGTGCCCGGGTGGGTATCGTCGCTCGGCTCGATTCGATGACGGAGGATTCCCACAGGTCTTTACCTCGATGGGATTTGATAACGAAGCCGATGAGTGTGTCGATTAGGTTCGATATCGTGCTCGCAGTGAAGCCGCGCGACAAGGTCGATGTCGTTGGTCCGGAACACTGCTGAGCGACCGCTACGTCGGCGACGACAGCGTGTGCGATCCACGCATCCATCCCGATCGCTTCAGCGCGGCCTGCGTCGCGCATGCACGCCGCAAGTTCGATGAACTGGCGCGCGCTGGCATGCGCGGATCTATGCGGTTGAAGCCGAACTCAAACGGCATGAGCGACGACGAGCGCAAGACGCGGCGCGAGCAACTCGCCAAGCCGCTGTGGGACAAGTTGAAGCCATGGCTCGAACTCGAACGCCGCAGGGTCGTGAGAGACCACCGTGGCGCCGCGACATGAATCACTTACCGTGTGTGCTGAATCGATCGCTGCACGATGGAGATCAACCGCCGCAATCCACGTGCGCAGCCTGGTGGTCGACGTGGCGACCGAACTGTATGAGTTCGAATCGTTGCGCGATCCCGTAGAAGCTGCAGAGCCCAATGTGATGAATGGCCGCCTCACTATGGCTGATCGCCGAATGGCCGGCTTATCCATGCGGCCTGATGAGATTGAAGTCCGAGCTAGGTTCTTTAGTCCCGAAGGAGCAGGCTTTCAGCGCTTGCAGAAATTCAGTATGGATGACTTCGAATCAGCAGGACAGGAACTCGGCTACGCCTACTTCGAAGATCGGACTCGTCTGACAGACTCACGTCGTGTGTCTCGTTATGGCGCGTATGACTTCATGTGCCTTGAGCGCGCTCCCGAAGGAACCCGCCCTGTGGCCGATCTTCCTGGACGGATGTGGCCTATAAGCTTGGAGGAGACCGATCACCACACCCATCGGGGAAGAACAGCGCTATCACTTTGGAATCGGCGCCTATCACGCGGCGAGCGAGCCTTTGTTAAACCAACTTAGAGAACTGGCGCTTGCAAGTGCTCGTCGTTATGAAATTGCCGCCAACGCATCACCTCGCCCCAACGGTCGTGGCCTGTATGCGTTTCTTGGCAGCGAGCGCCATGCCGAAGCTGAACTCATTCGGGATTGCCTGGTAAGCGCTCGTGGCACGCCGCACGGTGATGAAACGCTACCGATCCACGGAAACCTATCCATTTCGACCCCGATCGAACGCTCGACGTCTGTCCTTCCAAATCTTGAGATCGCCTATCAAAGAGCCTGAAACCGCGCTCTGAACCCGGCACCACGCCTCGAAAGATTGGTCGCACTTTCTATTGAAACTGACCAATGGCGCCATTTATGACTCGTTGGAGCCTACATCTTGCCTGACAGATGTCGAAATGGTGAGCATGGCTTCCCGACCTTGGCCTCGACCTTTTCGGCGGTTTGGGCGTAGTCCTGCTTAGACCCCCATTAAATTCAGGCACGTGATGATTTTCAGATCTCTTCGGTTATCGATTCTTCTTGGGGGCATTGGCGTGCTGGCCAGTATCGCGATGGCTATCCAAGGGTACCTTCTTCAATCCCGCATGAGTCAGCAGGCCCTCGAAGTGTTCGTCTCTAAGGACGTCGTGGCAGACATACTGCCGCCACCTCTGTACCTGATCGAGCTGCGGCTCGTTCTATCTGAAGCCGCCGAGGGCACGCTGAACCCTGATGCGGCCACGAAGGAGTTCGAAAGGCTCGTATCCGACTACGATGCGCGCGTGGCCTATTGGACCAAGAACCCGCCCTACGGCCTCGAAAAGCGATTGCTTGGTGAGCAACACGCTGCCGCGCTGAAATTCATCGCTGCGGTACGCGCCCAGATCCTCGACCATGTCCAAATTTGTCACGCGAACGCTTGATGCCTGCACGCGACACCGTTGCCCCGTGGTTAGACGACAAGCCCATGCTGACCGGGCGCCGTCTCTTCACCATCGCCGCGCTCGCTGCTCTTAGCGGCTGCGCACAAGCACCATCACAGCGACTGACAGCGACTGAGCATTCGGTCGAAGCTGTGCGCGTCTATGCGTGGGGCGCGGGCGACGCTGCGTTGGCGGGCCCGGGGGCCCAGCGCTTTGTCGAGACGCTGAAGCGCAACGGCTTCGCGGTGTCCGGCTTCGTTGGCCTCGACCGAGCGTTGCCCGACTTGGCGGCGCTCGAACGCGCCTGGAACGACCCCATACATGCACCACGCGCGAGCCACGCGCTCGTGCTCACACAGCAGCGGCTCGACACCTTCGGCGCGGCGCAGTACATCCGCTATGAGGCGGTGCTGTGGAACGCCGCGTCTCGCCAACTTGTGTGGCAAAGCAAGCTGGCGTCGCTCACGAACAGGTCACGCTGGACTATGGAGCAGCGCGCCGAGACGCTTGCCGGAGATGCGTTGCGCGGGCTCGCGCGGGACGGCTTCGTTACGCTACCTGCGCAGAGCCCGCGGGACGCAGCTGGCAGCGAAATCGCGCCCACGCTCGTGCCCCTCTAAATCCTTTGACGCTTCCCACCGCCATGCACTGCTTCACACTCTGCGTCTTCGTCTCACTGACCTGCGCCGTGCTCACCGCACCTGCTTCCGTTCAGGCAGCCGATATGCCGGCGCCTGCTGCAAGCGCGGCGATGGATGCCAGCCCGGTACGTGCGCCGCTGACCTCGTTCGACATCGTCTACGTCGACACGGACCTGCGTGAGCCGGGCTTGGCATCGGCAGGCCCCGATCCGGACTTTGTCGAGTGGAAGATCCTTGACGTTGGCGGCCTCATGCAAGAGCGGGCTCCAAAGGTGCTTGCCGTCAACGGGCTGGCCGGCATCGGCGTGTTGGTGTCGGCGCCTGCGCCTGGCACCGCCCTGGACATGGCATCCGTTGCATCGGGCCGGCCTGTGCTGCTGCTGCGCATCGCCTCGACCACCAAGTCCAAACCCAATCTGTTTTCGAAGGCAGGCGCCGTCGCTTTTGACGTGCAGCTGTTAGATCACGCGGGCTCAATAGCGCCGATCTGGGGCGCGCGTATCGCCGGCAGACTCGGGTTTGATCCCGTGTTTGGCGTGCTCAAGATAAACCGCGTTGACGCGGCCTGGGTCGACGGCATCCTGGTGCTCGCGCTCGACAATCTCGCGAAAAAGGGCTTGGTGCATCTGTCCGCCTCGGAGGCGGCCAAGCCGAAGGACTGACTCGCACCGCAGCGGGGCATCAGGCAACCCCGTCGATATAGCGCATCACGGTCATCCACGAATTGGCCACCCCACGGGAACCCGCATGCTGCCAGGTCAATCCGATGTGAATGCACCCATGCCGATCCTGGTGTGGTGCCGGTGACCTGGTGTCGCCTTGAACGCCGGGGGCGCGCCTGCCTGGCAGGGATCGCGCTGTTCACGCTGGCGCTGCCTGCCATGTGCGACAGCGTTCAGCCTGTGGACGCCAGCCCACAGGCCAACGAAGAGCCCATCGCCTTCGGACGGCTGCGCCCCTTCGGCCACTACTTGAACCGGCCATCGGGCAGCACCGCCACCGTCTTGCCCAACGGCTCGGTGCTGATCTATGGCGCGGGTCCATGGACGCACAGCGAAGACAGCCAAGCCGCGCAGACCATGGCGCTGCACGGTCGACAGCAGCGCGGCTACCCCAGCAGCATCGACCCTGCCCCCAAGCTGTGGGACCGCGCCCGCAGGGGATGGAGCAAGCTGCCACCGGCCCCCGAGTGCCCCGAGCCGGCAAGGTACATGCACACGGCCACCGCTTTGCCCGATGGCAAGGTGCTCATGGCCGGAGGCCTGTGCGACCAGCCCAAGTTCAGGGACGATCTCACCCGCTACAAAGCCTACACGGCGCTGTCACTCTGGGACGCGGCCACCCGCCAATGGCAGGCCGCGCCTTTGCTGTCGGAAGCACGCATCTTTCACAGCGCCAATCTCATGCCCGATGGCAGTGTGCTGATCGTCGGCGGTGCAGTGGATCCGGGCCTGACCGACACCCCCGACGCGCTGGTTCTGAGCAGCGTCGAACAGTTCTCGGCGGGCCGCGTCACCCCGCTACCAGGTTTGACCAAAGCCCGGGCCAAACACACGGCCACGGTGCTGGGCGATGGCAGCCTGCTCGTCGTGGGTGGGTTCGACGATGCCGGGCATGCCCTGGCCAGCGCCGAACTCTGGAGCGTTGCCACTCGGTCCTGGCAACCCTTGCCGCCCGCGCGGGTCGCCCGATACAGCCACAGCGCGACTTGGTTGCCCGACGGGCGCGTGATGGTCTCCGGGGGCATCGGCGCCGACGGGCAGATCTTGTCGTCGGTCGAGGTGTGGGACCCCAAGGGACAGACCTGGTCAGACGCCGCCACGCTGCCCATTCCCCTGTACGGGCACTCGGCCGTGTTGCTCAGCACAGGCCAGGTGCTGACGGCCGGAGGCACCTGGATATCCCACCGGGGTCCGATCCCCTGGGCATGGATCTGGAACCCCGCGAACAACGCATGGCAAGTGGCCGGCCACACGACGCCAAATCGTCCGTCCGGCCTGGCGGGCTCATCAACGCAGATCACCTTGGTGGCGCGTCCTGATGGCGGTGCGCTGGTCTTCACGCCCGAGCACATCATGCGCTGGGAGCCCACCACGCCGGACCCGCAGCGCACGGCGCCGCTTTGGCGTGAACAACCGTCCGCAGCGCGCCTGACCGACGACCGCATCATGCTGGTGGGCGCTCCAGAAAGCCCTTTCGGTTCAGCACCAACCATGGCGCGCATCTGGGATCCCGTGGCCCGCCTATGGGCTGATGCAGGCACCTTGGGCAAACGCACCTGGATGCACGACAGCACCCTTCAATTGCCATCGGGCCGCGTGATTCATGTCGGCGTCGATGGCGACAGCACCATGATCTGCGAGGCCTGGGAGAAGGCCGCCAACCGCTGGCAACCGTGCGGGTCCATCCATGTTCAGAAGGAGGTCCGGGGACGCGTTCGCCTCGGTCTGCTGCCCGGCGGTCGCGCCTTTGCCATCGCCAACGACGAAGACGTGCTCGTGCTCGATGAAGCCCACTCCACATGGGCGGCGTGGCAGCCCCAGTGGCACACCAAGAGCATGGCCTATGGGGCGCCGATCCGCAGCCAGCAGCCCTTGCTGACGATTCAGGATGCTGCGAGCGGACAGTCGGTCGGGATCAACGATGAAGCCGCCCGCTTCTGGCAAGACGGTGGCAGCGCAGCCACGCGCCTCAGCCTGCTGTGGGAGAGCCAGTCCCAGCGGTGGGCCTACATCTTTCTCGGTCGAAAGATGGGCGCGGATGCCCAATGGCTGCCCGATGGCTGCGCCCTCTCCACCAACCCACTGGCTGTATTCAACCCGATCTCGGCCAAGGTGACCCCACTGGTCGACCCGGGCCTGGGCATCGAGCCAGGCCAAGCCGAAATGGTGGTCCTGACCGACGGCACCGTTGTCGCGGCGGGGGTGGCCGATGGCGCCAAGGATCCTGGTGGGGGTTTCTTTCAGGGTAAGGCTTCTTGCGCCGGCTTCGAGCCCCATGCGGACGATGACGATTACATCGCTGGGGGGCTGGCTGCCGATACGCCTGCCACGGCGCCGGATGCGGCCAAGGCCGCCTCCTCGCCGTCCCAGGCCATCCACTGGCGCGAACGGGTGATGAGCGCCATGCCCAGTCGCTCCGTGCTGATCATCGTCATCCTCGGTGCATTGGTCGGGTACGCTCTGATCAAGGCATCCGGCTCACGCCGCATGCTCATCGGCGGTCTTGCCCTGATCATCGGCCTGACTGCGTTGTGGCTGCAGGGGCGATTGCCCGGTTCGCGCAACGCCACGCCTTGCAAGATGGTGGGCGTATGGTCTTCTCGGCAAGGTGGCCAGATGCGCCGCATTGAACTGAAAGACGACGGGACTTATGCCATGGAAGACAGCCTGCTTGGCATTGACCGCCCCGGCGGATTCACCGGGCGTTGGGCCGTGCGAGGCACCAAGATGGTCTGGCAGCATGACCAAGGAGGGGGCGGCCTCGATGTCAACGCCATCCTGCCGGAGAGCGACACCCGCTTTACGCTGATCGAAGGCAACGGCAGCCGCACCGTCTATGAGCTGATCCGCGCCGTGACTTCCCAACATTGCAAGCCATGATGTGTAACGTCAATTTCGCATTGGCCATCGGCATGATCTTGTCGGCATCCGCACTGGCCGCAGACCAGAACGCGGTTGACAACCAAGCACGCTATCGGCGGCTTGACCGGCTGCAGGCGTTGGGTGTGGGCCTGCTCAATCAACATGTGCCAAACCCACCCGCGCCGCAGGCCTCGGCCATCGCAAGCGCGCGCAGCGCGTCAAGACCGTGGTCCGACGACGACTTCCGGCGAGAAGCGATTCGCAAGAATGCCGAAGCGGTAGCCAAGTTGAACCGCTATCTGGACAAGGCCCAAGCGGACTGTGGCGGCAAGCTCATGGAGTATCCGGAAGTTAGCATGAGCGACGAGGCATTCAGAATGTGTACCTTGCACGCCCGCGTTGGCAGCCTGTTCCAGGTGGTCGTCAGTGAAGACGGCACGACCCCACTCAGGCTCTACGTGTTCAGCTCCGAGCGGGCGCACAAGGTCTACACCATAGGCGGCGTGGTCACGGCCATAAAACCCCAGTGAACAACAAGCCAAATTCCCCTCCGCGAAAGCCATGGCTCAGCATCTTCAGGCTACTGAGGGCCGTGGCGATTGGCGTGGGCGTGTTCGCGTTGTTGAGCTTTCTACCCACGCTGCTGCTGATGCTGAATGGGATCAACCTCAACCCGCAGCAAGCCGAGCTTGACGACGAACCGGTCCACTACGACGTCAGCGGCAAGCGCGTCAACCAGGCCGATCGTGACCTGCAGATGGGCCGCGACCAGGCCCAAGAAATGGGCATCACCAGCCACGCCGCATGCAAGGCCACCTTCAAGGTCGGCCTCAAGGCGCGAGGGTGCCACCGCTACGTCACCGAGCAAAAGCACATTCCACACCTTGTTCGCCAGGGCAACTGGATTGGTGGAAAAACCACCGAGCAATGCCTCGCTGAAGTCGATGCCTACTGGGGACCCGTGGTGCAGGACGAGCGGGAGCAGGGCGATGACCACGCGGCCAGTTCATGGACCCGCCGCAATTGGCTCCCTGAGCGGGAGGAATGCCAGAACTACGACAACGTTCGCATCGGCAAGGTGGTCTACGAGCCGACAGCACGGCTGGAAAGACTCCTGCAACTACTGGCGCAAGGCGGTCGCGTGACGGAGCAGGACAAGACGGTGGTGCGTCAGGACATGCTGCTGGTCAGCACCTTCCCCGACCATGCAGCCAAGCGTGCCTACTTTGACAAGGTGGATCAGTTTTTTCAGCGAGCCGATGGCCCATAGTTCACCGCATCAGGGCAATTGCGAGGTCAAACTTCAGGAAGCCTGACCTTGCTTTCGATGTCCCGCTTGCTCATCCGAAACGACGCCTCGGCTGAATGACAGGATTCCGCTTGCATATTCGTACAGTCGCTTGGGTCGAAACCGCCAGTTCGGTCCCTTGACCAGCAGGCCTACCGTCGGCCCTTGGTGCCGGCGGGCATGACAAACCATGAGCGACCGGTTCGGAGATTTCGTCCCCGCGCGCGGTGGCAGAGCTACGTGTGCTGTACTTTGGAACCGGTCGGTGGCGACACGATTTTCTTGATGGGCGAGCGACCGGAAGTGGCCGGGACCGGGTCTCCTCAAGCGTCGCCGCGAGTTGACTTCCCGCTGCGCTGGCTCGGTCGGCCAAGGTCAGCTTCGTGGCGCAGCTGCGAACTGGAGGGTCCCGGCCAAGAACGGACGGTCGTCCCGGCTTCCCCAAGCGGTCTTTCGGCCTTGTCAACCCGGGGCATGCTGCCTCTGCCATGCGAGATTCGGAATACTGATTGATAGCGAAACTTTGATCTGATCCAAAAGACCCTGGCTTGGATTCGTGTCCGGCGCCGCCCACACTCCGGGCATGGAACACCTTCGACCCCGATCCGAGGTAGCGCTCCCCAGCGCTGAAGCTTGGGGAGGGCGCGCATGAACGCCTCCACGAACTACCTGCCGGTGCGCGACGAGTGGCTCCTCTCGCGCCGCGAGCCCATCCTCGAACCCGAGTTGCCGATCGTCGACGCGCACCATCACTTCTACGACCGCACGGGCTGGCGTTATCTTGCCGAGGACTACATCGCCGATGCAAGCTCGGGTCACGCCGTCCAGGCCTCCGTCTACATGCAGGCGCTCACCCGCTACCGAGGTTCAGGGCCGGCCGCCTTCAAGGCCGTGGGTGAGACCGAGTACGTGGTGGGCGCCACCGACGCCGACGCACCTATCGCCATCGCGGCGGGCATCGTCGGCCACGCCGACCTCCGGCTCGGCGCCGCCGTCCGCGAGGTGTTGCAAGCGCATGTTGAAGCCGGACGCGGCCGCTTCCGTGGCATTCGTCATCTGACTGCGTGGGATGTCGACACCACGCTGGCCAATCCGCTGACGGCCGCGCCTGCAGGATTGCTGCTCGACCCCGCCTACCGCGCCGGCCTGGCACAGCTGGCGCCGCTCGGCTTGTCCTACGACGCCTGGCTGTTCTTCCCGCAGTTGCCCGACCTGATCGACACGGCTCAGGCCTTTCCACAAACGACGATCATCGTCGACCACTGCGGCGGAATCGTGCGTATCGGCGCCTACAGGGATCGCGACGACGAGGTGTTCGAACGCTGGAGCGCCTCGATGCGCCAATTGGCCCGGTGCCCAAACGTGCACATCAAACTCGGCGGCCTCGGCATGAGGATCAACGGCTTCGGCTTCGACCAGAACGAGAAGCCGCCGTCGTCAGAACTGCTGGCCCGCACCTGGAAGCCCTGGATCGAGACCTGCATCGAGGCCTTTGGTGCCGACCGTTGCATGTTCGAAAGCAATTTCCCCGTCGACAAGGGCTCGTACAGCTTTGCTGTCGGCTGGAACGCCTACAAGCGACTGACCGTGGGCTACAGCGCCGCTGAGCGCAAGGCGCTGTTCGAAGGCACTGCCCGACGCGTCTACCGGCTCGATTGACCGAGTCGCATCCCTCCAATCCCATCAAGGAGACATCCATGTCCCCATGGCTTCGCTTTGCCTGTGCCACGCTGCTGGGCACCACCGCCTGGACTGCCCAGATGGCCCATGCACAGGGCGCCTATCCGAACCAGCCGATCAAGCTCATCGTCCCCTTCCCGCCCGGTGGCGGCACCGACGTGGTGACGCGGCTGCTCGTCGACAAGCTGCGCGCGTCGACGAACTGGACCTTTGTAGTCGACAACAAGGCCGGCGCCGGCGGCAACATCGGCCTGGATGCCGTGGCCAAGAGCAAGGCTGACGGCTACACGCTCGGCATGGGGCAGACGGCCAACATGGCCATCAACCCGACTCTGTATCCGAAGATGACCTACGACGCGGCGAAGGACTTCGTGCCGGTGGCGCTTGTGGCCGGGCAGCCGGTGGTGCTGGTGGTCAACGCCGCTTCGGCCATCAAGACGCTGGCCGATCTGGTATTGGCTGCCAAGCAGAAGCCGTCGACGCTGACGATGGCTTCGGCCGGCAACGGCACCGTCGGGCACCTGACCGGCGAGGTCTTCACCCGGCAGGCCGGCATCAAGGTCAACCACATTCCGTACAAGGGTGCCGGGCCGGCGGCCACCGACCTGCTGGGCGGCCAGGTCGACTTCTACTTCGCGACACCGCAGGCCGTGGTGCCCTTCGTCAAGGCGCGCAAGCTGCGAGCGCTCGCGGTGAGCTCGTCCAAGCGGATGCCAGTGCTGCCGGACGTGCCGACCGTCGCCGAGAGCGGCTACAAGGGCTTCGACACCAGCGACTGGAAGATGCTGGTGGCGCCCGCCGGCACGCCGGCCGACATCGTCAAGCGCCTCAACGCCGAGGTCGAGAAGGCGATGTCGCAGCCACAGACCATTGCGCAACTGCTGGCCGAAGGCAGCGTTCCGATGAGCGGCTCGCCGCAGCAGGCAGCGGAGGTGTTGAAGACCGAGCAGCATCGCTGGAGCGCCGTCGTGCGCGAGGCCAACGTCAAGGTCGACTGAAGCTCGACCGATCGCAACCCACCGGAGACAACCATGAACCACTTCGACCGCCGCCGCTTCGCCGTTTTGCTCCTCGTGCTGGCCGGCACCGGCGCCGCCTTCGCCCAGGCATACCCAACCAAGCCGATCACCGTTGTCGTGCCCTACGCCGTCGGCGGAACCACCGACATCGTGGCTCGTCTGGCCACGACACAGGTCGGCAACGGCCTCGGTCAGCCGCTCGCCGTCGACAACAAGTCGGGCGGCGGCGGCAACATCGGCTGGGGCGCGGTCGCCCGCTCCGCACCGGATGGGTACACCCTGCTGACCACCGAGATGTCGTTTACGATTGCGCCCGCACTTGGTACCAAGCAGCCGTTCGATGCGAAGAAGGACTTCGCGCACGTCATCACCGCCGCCTCGGCGCCGCACGTCCTGGTGATCAACCCGGGCCTGTCAGCGAAGACAGTGGAACAGTTCATCGCGCTGGCGAAGGCAAGCCCCGGCAAGCTGAACTACGGCTCGGGCGGCAACGGCACCAACACACACCTGGGCGGCGAGTTGTTCAAAAGCGCGGCTGGCGTCGACATCGTGCACGTCCCCTACAAGGGCGCAGGCGCGGTGCTGCAGGACCTGATGGGCGGCCAGGTGCAGGCGCTGGTCACCTCGCTGCCGACCGCGTTGCCGCACATCAAGTCGGGCAAGCTGCGGGCTTTGATGGTGACGAGCGAGAAGCGTTCGCCGCTGCTGCCCGACGTCCCATCGGCCAAGGAGGCCGGGTTGCCCAAGGTAGTGATGGATTTCTGGGTCGGTTTTGCGGTGCCTGCCGGCACGCCTCAGCCGGTGGTCGACAAGCTCAACATGGCCTTCACGGAGGCGCTGAACTCGGCGCCAGGTCGCAAGCAGCTGGCCGAGCAGGGCCTGGAGCCAGCGACCAATTCGCCTGCGCAAGCGTCGCAACTCGTCGCGGCGGAAACGCAGCGTTGGGGCGCCGTCGTGAAGGCGGCGGGTATCAAGGCGGACTGAACGAATCACGGCAAGGCTGCGAGAAGGAGACACGGCGATGGCCATCCAACCCCTGCACGGCATCCGCGTGCTCGACCTAACGAACGTGCTGGCCGGCCCTTTCGCCTGCCACCAATTGGCGCACATGGGCGCAGACGTGATCAAGGTCGAAGCGCGTGGCACCGGCGACCTCGCGCGGCAGCTCGGCGGTGACGTCGAGCTGAGCAAGACGAACATGGGCGTGTCGTTCCTGGCGCAGAACCCGGGCAAGCGCTCGATCACCCTCAACCTCAAGCACGCGAAGGGCAAGGACATCTTCCGCCGTCTCGTGCGCACCGCGGACGTGGTGATGGAGAACTTCCGCCCCGGCGTGATGGATCGCCTGGGCGTAGGACATGCCGTGCTGATGAAGGAGAACCCGCGGCTCATCTACTGCGCGATCTCCGGCTTCGGCCAGGATGGCCCGCTGCGCGACTTGCCGGCTTACGACCAGATCATCCAGGGCATGTCCGGCATCATGAGCGTGACCGGCGCGCCGGAGAACGCGCCCTACCGCGTCGGCTATCCGGTGGCCGACACGATCGGCGGCATCACCGCCGCCTTTGCGGTGGCCGCGGCGCTGGCTGACTGCGAGCGCACCGAGGGCGTGTTCATCGATGTGTCGATGCTCGAGGCAGCCATGGCGACGATGGGCTGGGCTGTGTCCAACCACTTGATCGCCGGCCGCGAGCCGCAGCCGCTGGGCAACGACAACGTGACCGCGAGTCCGTCAGGCACCTTCAAGACGGGCCTGGGTCTGCTGAACATCGCGGCCAACAAGCAGGAGCAGTTCGAGGCCGTCTGCCAGGTGCTCGGCCACCCCGAATGGGCGCGGGACTCCCGCTTCATCGACCGGCACGCGCGGCTGCAGCACCGCTTAGCGCTCCAGGTGCTGATAGAGCAGGCGATGGCCTCCCGGTCCGCCGACGACTGGTGGCAGCGGTTCAACGAAGCCGGTGTGCCCGCCGGGCCGGTATACACCGTGCCGCAGGCGCTGGCGCATCCGCAGATTGCCGAGCGCGGGATGATCGGCACTTTTCCGAACGCACCGGGCGTGGACCGCGACATCCGCATCGTGCGCACCGGCTTCAAGCTCAACGGCGAGGCGCCGTCGGTCGAGACGCCGCCGCCGCTGCTGGGACAGCACAACGACGAGATCCTGGCCGAACTGGGCTGCTCGCCGGCCGAGATCGAGGCACTCAAGGAACAAAGGGCGGTGTGACCATGACGACCGAATCCGAACGCCGTGAGAGCGAAGACTGGTGGCGAACCTCGATCATCGAGATGAGCCCCGGCGTGATCCGCTACCGCGGCTACCCGATCGAGGAACTGATCGAGAAGCGCGTGAGCCTGGCGCAAATGATCTGGCTGATGACGCGCGGCGAACTGCCGACGAAGGCGCAAGGCGCGCTGCTCGATGCCGCGCTGATGTCCGCGGTGGACCACGGCCCGCAGGCACCGAGCATCGCGATCGCCCGCATGGCGGCCACCTGCGGCGTCGGACTCAACAGTGCCATGGCCTCGGCGGTCAACGTGCTGGGTGACGTGCACGGCGGCGCTGGCGAGCAGGCGGTCGAGCTGTACCAGGACATCGCCGCGCGCATCGACGCAGGCGCGGCGCAAGCCGACGCGGTGCGCGAAGGGCTCGACGCGTTCGTCGCCGATCACGGCAAGGTGATCCCGGGTTTCGGCCACCGCTTTCATCCGATCGACCCGCGCAGCGCGCCGTTGCTGGCGCTGGTCGACCAGGCGGCCGCACGCGGCGAGATCAGCGGGCGCCTTGCTGCGATCGGTCGCGCGGTGGAAGCGCAGTTGTCGGCCGGCAAAGGCAAGCCGATTCCGATGAACATCGACGGCGCGACCGCGGTGATCTACGCCGAGTTGGGCTTTGCCGCGCCACTTGCACGCGGTCTGTTCTGCCTGTCGCGTTCGGTCGGCATCCTGGCGCATGCTTGGGAGCAGACCGAGCAGGGTGCGCGCATCAAGGGACCGCTGCCGCGCCGATACACCTGGACCTACGACGGCGCGCCGCAACGCATAGTGCCCGATCAGGCCTGAGCGTCGGACCGCCGCGCAACCACCTTGCGCGCCGAGTCAACCAAGGTCCGGATCAGTCGGGTCCGCACCGAAGCACGCGGCCAGATAACACCCAATCGCCGCCGGTAGGGCTGGTCGGGCAGCGCAAGCCGCGCGATGCGCAACCCGCGCAACCACGGCACCGACGCGTCGGGCGCCAGCGACACGCCCAGCCCGCGATCGACCAGCATCGCGATCGCCGGCAGCGAACTGAGCTGGAATCGCTCGCGCGGAATGATGCCGACCTTACGCAGGTAGTCATCGGCCTGCTTGCCACCACCGAGCGCCCGGTGGTAGCGGATGAACGGCTCGTCGCGCAGCAGCGCATGCGCGTCGCGCTGGCCCCACTTCGGTGGAGCCATGACCACCAGGGGCTCATCGGCCAGCTGGTCCCAGTTCAGCGTTTTTGGAAGCACGAACGGCGGGTGCAGGCAAATCGCGGCGTCGAGCTCGCCGCGCGTCACGGCGTCGTACAGGTCCGTGGTCACGCCGGAGCGGATGTCGACCCGCGCATCCGGATGGACCTTGACGAATCCGGCCAGGATTTCGGGTAGCACGCTGTGCAACGCCGTGTTGATGGCGCCAAGCCTCAGTTCACCGGCGGCCGCCTCATCGTCGATCGCTGCCTTTAGGTTGCCGAGATCGCGCAGGATTGTGGCGGCGCGATCGACGAGTCGGTGTCCCGCTTCCGTGGGCGCCACGGTCCGACCAGAGCGCACCACGAGGCGAGTGCCCAGGTCCCGCTCCAGCAGCTTGAGTTGGTGTGCGACCGCGGCCGGCGTGATCTCGAGCCGGCGCGCGGCCTCGGACATGGATCCCGAATCGACAACGAGCAAGAATGTGCGGAAGTAGTCGGTCTCCACGCGGCGGATTGTCGGCGAACACAAGGCCATAGCGCACACGCTTGACTACCTGTAGCGAGTCACTGGTGTGCATGGGCACGTACGACAGCAATGGGTCGAGAGCGTCAGTTCGCCCCTGTTGAAAGCAGCCGGTCGGACGTCGAAATTCGGCGAGTTGAGCCGCTGTCAGGCCAGCCTGTCTTGAACGTCAAGTTCCAAGGTGGAGCGGCCCACCGCCTGATCGGCACTTGAGCGGCCGGTTTCGGCGACCACCGACATTCGCCAGCCAAATCCGACAGGCTGCAGGCAGTCTGAAGCTGTCGATCAAGCCTGAACCGCCAACGAACCACATCAACCTTTCAAAGCAGTCATGTACGTCTGATATGACGTTAGCAAACGGCAAGGAGTAGCCCCTCCTCCACAGCGGCTTCGAGGATGGGCGATCGCGCCTGCGAACCTCGATAACTTGACTCGTAAGGGGCCGAGATCTCCGTCACAAGTGAATCGATATTCAAAATCTCGCTTCGACCGCAATGCGCTCGCAGTCGTCAGGCGGGTGTCGCGAGCAACGCGTCCAACTGCGCGAACTGCTCGGGTAGCCCCTCCGTGCTTCCGCTGTTGCGGTCGAGTGCTTCCTTTGTCGGGTAGAGCTCGGAGAACGTCAGGTGTGTCTGACCGTCCTTCTCCTCGAAAGTGACGGTGGTCACGGCGCAGTCGTCACTTTCCTCGTTCGTCCATGACAGGCGCGACGGCGGCGTGACCTCGATGTACCTGCCGAAGACGGCCATCGTCTTTGAGTCGCCGAGGTCGAACACGAGACGGTAGCCGCCGCCGACTCTTACGTCCTGTTCCAGGGACAACGGCACCAGGCCGATCGACTTCGGCACCCACCACTGCCTGAACAGATCAGGCCTCGTCCAAGCCTTGAACACCAGGCGCGCAGGCGCGTCGAGGATGCGTCTGATGACCATTTCGCGGTCCGACTTGCGCTCCGCCGAGGTCGGATGTCTGGTGCCCACAGGCTCACTTCTTTCGACCATGGTCTTTCTCCTTACGTTTCAATTCCTCGACAACCTGGTCCAGTGCATCGAAGCGCGCCATCCACATGCGGCGGTAGCGCTCAAGCCAGGCCCACTCCTCGTCCAGCGCGCCCTGCCCGAGCCGACAGGTACGCACGCGCCCGACTTTCTCGGTGGTGACCAGTCCCGCTTGCTCCAGCACGTCGACGTGCTTCTTCATGCCTGTCAGCGTCATTTGAAAGCGCTCGGCCAAATCGGTGATCGAGGCGTCTGCGCGCCAGAGCTGCTCGATCACACCGCGGCGGGTCGCATCAGACAGCGCAGCGAAGGACGCGTCGAGGCGGGAGAAATACTGAACCATAAAGTTCAGTATAGGGTCGACAATCACTGAATACAAGGATCAACCCAAGACCTGATTAGCGACAAACCTCAGTTGCACGAATGAGGTGAGCAGGAGTGG
>CAXTCD010000059.1:0-24168 GCA_964242145.1 uncultured Rhizobacter sp. | reverse complement strand
CAAGCGCATCATGCACTTGGCGTGATCAGCCCATCGGCCAGGTCACGGATTCAGGAATAATCTAATGGATTGGTCTTCAAATGATCAAGTCCAAGTTGTTTCCTTGATTTTATTGAACTTGGCTCATGTTGGAAATCCCGCCACCATTATCGGGTAATGGTTTGCGTAAGTCCTATTAAAACAACTCTACATCACCAATTTTTGACTCATCCTCCAAATCTCCGCGCGCAATCAATTCAGCATGACTTTGAACCTGATTACGACCGTGGTTTTTAGCAAAATAAACAGCTTTATCTGCTCGTTCGAATGCTCCGCTCGGAGTATCTCCTAGTTTTACTTCTGTAAATCCAATGCTTATTGTAATACGTCCAACTTGTGGGAAAGCATATTTTTCAGTATTAGACCGCATACGCTCAAGCGCTAAAGTCGCATCTTGAGAGGAAGCACACCGCATTAAAACAAGAAATTCCTCGCCTCCAAATCGATATAATCGATCGTGAAATCTGAAACTACTACGCATCAATCGCGACAATAACAAAAGAACCTCGTCGCCAATCAAATGCCCGTAGTTATCATTAACAGATTTAAAATGATCAATATCGATAAGCCCCAACCAATAATGATACTCGGTTGGCGGCTCAATTCGCCGTCCATCCACTCCCAAGATACCACCACCGGCAGGCTCATTGGTAGCTTTTAAAAAACTCTCGTCAAATGTTTTTCGATTCAACAATCCAGTCAAAGTATCGCGCTCGCTATAATCAAGTAAACCCTGGAAATTTCTATATATACGCAAGATACCACTAACCATGCGCTTAAATTCATCACTTAGTGGCTGATCCGTCTCTACTTCCATCACACCAACAATATCGCGATCGGTACTGATAGGAAAATAACTTGTCGCACAACCAGTTTCTGACGTTAAAACAAAAGTCGCTTGGCCGCGCAAAGCTTGAAGACGAAGAGGAAATGCATTCAAGAACGGGAGACTTCCCACCTCAATCCATACAGGATCCGCCGTCGCCACCGCATCATGCTCTCCTAAACGAGCACGAGTAAGCCATCGCTCATTGCCAACTTCACCTACACGACGAAAAATAGTTACCGTTTTAGGTCGAAGAAAATCTTTCAACGCGCCAGCAAGCGTTACATCCAGCAGGTCTCGATCGCGAAAACCTGTCAACTCGGCCAGATTATCAACAAGTCCAGTCATGATACTGATCGCCAGCCAAAAAGGTTTTCACCAATTTCACGCCACAGCCACAGCAGGAATATATCTACCGATCAGCGCGAGCAAATCCTCTTCAGAATAAGGTTTACCCAAATAATGATCTACACCTAATTCAGCTGCATAGTCCCGGTGCTTTTGCGCAATACGTGATGTGATCATAATTACAGGCAAGTCACGTAAAAGGACGTCATTTCGAATATTGCGAACCAAGTCAAAACCATCCATTCTCGGCATTTCAATATCGCTCAAAACAACTTGTGGGCGTTCATCCATTAAACGCTCAAGAGCTTCAATTCCGTCTTTTGCAAGCACAACGCGGTAACCCTCTCGCGTCAATAGCCTTTGAGTGACCCGTCGGACAGTGAGAGAATCGTCAACTACCAAGATAAGCGGAGCAGCCAATACGACAATCTCGTCTTTCCGGGCATTAATACCCGTAGCATGTGGAGATAGTTGCGCTGCAAGCATGGCCGTACGAGCCGACTCACCGTAAAGTGTTGCAAGCGCTACAGGGTTATATATCAACGCCACCGCGCCGGAAGCCAATAGCGTCATCCCAGCCAGACCTGGCAATCTCGAAAGCTGTGGACCGAGATTTTTAACAACGACTTCCTGAGTGCCCAAAACTTCATCCACATGCAGCGCAACTCGTTGCTGCGCGCTACGTACTATAACAATAGGGCAGGTTCGTCCGCTCTCTTGACTTTTTGATGTTTCTTGTAGTAGACCTCCGAACCAAAAGAAAAGTAGAGATCTATCGCCAACGGAATAAGTACCGCTGACATAGGCTTCCTCGATTTCCTTGACTGTAGCTCGACGGACAATTTCGATTAAGGTCGACGGGATAGCAACTACGGCGCTTCCACAACGCACCATAACTACCTGTGTAACTGCCGTCGTTAACGGAAGCAAAAGTTTAAAACTGGTACCTTGTCCAACAGCTGTCGCCGTTTCAATTCTTCCCCCCATCGCGTTAACCTCTGACCGAACAACATCCATACCGACGCCACGCCCAGAAAGCTCAGTGATAGTTTCTGCGGTCGAAAATCCGGGGGTGAAAATTAGATTAGCCAATTCGGCATCGCTATATTCGACTTCCGTTGATAGCAAATTCATTGCGACGCCCTTTTCGCGAATTCGGCTTAGATTCAGTCCCGCTCCGTCATCGCGAAACTCAACTCCGACTTCATTCCCTTCTTGGCTGACTGCGACTACAATGCTCCCCGCTGCATCCTTCCCTGAGGAGACGCGCCGTTCTGGCGACTCAATCCCATGGGTTACGCAGTTTCTCAACAAATGCTCGAAAGCCGGTGTCATTCGATCCAGAACACCACGGTCAACCTCAATTGACCCCCCGACTATATCCAGACGAACTTGCTTTCCAGTTTCCTTTGCCGCTTGACGAACGACGCGATATAAACGGTCAGACTGACCTTCAAATTCGACCATCCTGGTCCGAAGTAAATCATCTTGCAAATCACGAGTAAGTCGTGCCTGAGCCGCAAGTTCATCTTCTGTGGTTTCCAGCGTGCGCTGCAAGGTACGTTGAACTGTGGCTACGTCATTCACTGACTCGGCCATCATGCGAGTCAACTCTTGGAAACGAGTAAATCGATCTGATTCCAAGGGATCAAATGCCTCTTGAGCCGCCTTTGCCGCCTCCTGTCGTGAAATCATCTGCGTTTCAGCTTGGAACTCAATATCTCGAAGCTGCTGGCGTAAACGCTCCAAGTTGTCAGTCAAATCACCAAGCGAGCCGCGGATATTTCCAACTTCAGCCTCAATACGCGAGCGAGTAATACTAACTTCGCCCGCCTGATTAACCAAACGTTCCAAAAGCGGCGCACGAACCCGAATGGCAGCATTTGACGCTGCTATCGACCGATCACTTGCTTGAGTTATTTCGTTTTCGGTGTTGATGGAAAAACGAGACCAATCAATATCAACATTAATCGTCGGCACTGAAGGTAGAAGCAGTTCGCTAATACTTTGCAGCGGCGAGATCACCTCAGCGACATGTACGATTGGCTCTGCGGCTTCCGCCAAACTTTCGATTGGAACAATAGGCAACGTCGGAGGCGTCAGTATGGTTTGCAACTGAGATGGAAACACATGCGGCGAAGTAGGCATCAAAGCCACTTCTGCATCGGCGTAAGTTTGAGCATCGCGAGTTCGCAATGCCTCGAAAGTTGCTACCAACGCATCGGAGCGCGCTTGCAACGCCTCAACTTCCGAAGCACTTGCCGATGACTGAGCTAGCAAATGCTCGATCAGCGTTTCCAACCGATGCGCCATTTCTCCGAGACGCATCGCTCCTGCTAGGCGTGCACCACCTTTTAAAGTATGCAAGGTCCGCATGCAAGCAGCTGCGGAGTTATTGTCCGAAGGACGCTTTGTCCATTCGCGCAGTTGTCCAGCAAGCTGTGGCAGCAGCTCTTCTGCCTCTTCTTCAAAAATAGGGAACAGTTCAGCATCAACTGCATCAATTGCATCAATATCGTCTTCGCCATCCAGCGCATCATTACGAATTGATGGTGTGCGAACAGACTCCGTTGACAACGCAATTAAAGGTTTAAATTCCGCTTGCCCTAGTACTCCAGTATGAGTATCTAATGGAGCAAAAGACGTATCAGCCTGATGGAGCCTAGCGAGAGGTGGAACTTCATCCACGCGAGAAGCCGAGGTCAGTTCTACATTCGAAACAACCGTCGTTTCGCTTTCGGAAGCAGGGAATGTAATGTCTTCCGTCGAAACCTCGCTCGCGTCTCGCAAAGACACCAAATCGACATCATCTCGATCAAGCGCTTCAGTAGCGGCCAGCTGAGCCGCTGCCATTGCTTCCGCAGAAGTGGCAGCCTCCAATTGACGAGCGGAATTGAGCTCATGTTCAGCCAGTCGTTGGAGCAACTCTGGAGACGCCGCCTTTAGAAAACCAGCCGCAAATTGATGAAGTAGCCAGCGAACCTCTTCAGCCGCATCAACAAAAAGCTTTGCTTCTTCTGGCGAACCATACCCAATTGCATGCGACCGCATCAAAGCATGCTCGAGCAAGCGGGCCAAATGGGACAATTCAGAGAAACCGACCGTTGCAGAACTTCCAGAAAGCGAATGCGCAATTGCAACTGGAATTTCGCCAATCGGACGATGCAACTCCATGGCCCACTCGGCCGCTTCAGTTGTAAGTTTCCTTGAAAGCTCATCCGCCTCATTTAAGTAAATATTAAATAAAGGGATGCCGATGCGCAGATGGCCAACGACTTTGACTTGATCATCATCATCAAATACTTTTGATGGTGCTATTTCAATGATTTCACTTAAGTCAATTCGATCAGAATTGACATTGAAATCAAACTTGATCAATTCGGAGAATTTTGTGTCGGGAAGATTCGACGCCTCCACATCGGTGGACTTGCTACCAAGCGGCAGATCAAAAATATTTCGAGAATCAGATAATTCTTCAAAATGAAGAGATTCATCTAATTCAAAATCGGAAGTTTCATTTTCAATCGCATTTACAACAAGAATATTCTTGTCAGTATCAGAAGAAATCCCCTCAAATTCACTCAGATCAAGGTCAAAAGAGAATTCCAGTTCGGACGCATTATTAGAAATAATCGCCTCACCAATATCAATTGGTGAAGAGGGAATTACCCCCGTTATCTCAAGCTCATCTAATCGATCAGAAGGTTGCGAAGAATCAATAGGAAACGCGGCTATATGTGCTACAGGCAAGAGATCCCCGCGTGACAATGCCTCAGCTGACGCTTTAACTGGCGCGGCACTGAAAATCAGAGATCGTGGCGAGGCGATGGCATCAATCCACTCACTGAGATAAACCAAAGTTTTATCTGAAAAATCGAGTAAAGCGGGATCAGCCGCTTTTTGCTCCGCCATCCACGTGTTATAGATCTGTTCGCAAGACCATGCAGCTTCACCAAAATCTTTCAGCCCGACCATTCGGGAACTGCCTTTAAGCGTATGGAATGCACGCCTCACCGTTGTCAATTGCTCGAGATCGGACGGCGAATGTTCAAGTTGACCTAGTGAAGCTTGCGCAGTCTCAATGACCTCGCGAGCCTCTTCCAAAAATATCTCGCGCATTTCAGGATCATTCCCCAGATCGGTTGTCTGATTGGTTGGCCCAGAGACCAATGGGGGCAACGACGAGCGCAATTCAATAATCAAGTTATCTAGGCCGATCGGATCATTTGCTGTGGATACAAAATCAGCCAAGGCCTCTGATAACGACTCACGCGCTGCATTCACTTCCTTGTCATCAGTCGCCTGTTCGATGGCGTCTTTTGCTAGCGCCACTGTTGCCAAGAGCGTTGGCTGGTCGGCGATCTGAGCTTCGTGTGACAGTTGCTCTAAATCGCGGGCGACTTCATCGAGAGGCACATTGCCGCTGATTGCAGCGATCGATAGCGAATGAGCTTGCTCGATCAATCTCGGTTCAACTGGAATTACGGCCGCCTGCGCCGCGAGGTGCGATGTGCTGCGAGCCCCTGGACTACGGCCCATGAGTGGGCTGAGCGTGCCGAGGTTTGCGTCGTAAATAAAGAGCGATTTAGCGACTTGCGGCTGAACGCTCAGCATGTCGATCAAAAAACCTAGCGCACCGAGATTGCTGGCTAATCGATCAAAAGCTCCCGATTGAGTAACCAACTGAGGATCTACCTCAGTTGTCATAAGGCCATCGACATCATCACGCATGCGCAGGACAGCATGTGCAGCTTGATCCATCCCAAGCACCGACAACACACCGCGCATTGATGCCAATAGATTAGGTACCGGCACCAAAGCATCACGAGTCGTCGGATTTCTGAAGAATTGGTCAATGTGCTTTTCAGCTTCAGACAACGAAGCGCGCAATTCCTGCACGACACTACCCATGGTCTGGCGATCAGAAACCCGGCGGTACAACTCCTCCATCCAAGCCTCGAGAGGATCTGGCGTACGACCGGCCCGGACCGAAGCAATTCGTTGCGCAAGGCGACGTACGCGCTTGCCTTCATCTGGGTGATCGAAGTCCCCGTCTTCAAGCGAGGCTTCAAGGTAAAGTACGCTTGTAGCCACTTCCATTGCAAGTGATGGAAGTGGCGAAGAGTTAGCCTGCTGAGTCTGACTTACTGCATGCTGCAATTCGTCAGCCAAAGCGTCTCCGTGAGGATAAAGGCGCTTCAATGAATCACCGACAAGCGCGAACTGCTCAGTCAAGCCGCCAAGACGATGCATTTCACCGCCAGCCACCGCAGACCAAGCCTCCTTTGCACTGCTCACGCGCTTACGCGCTTGAGCAATCAATGTGGGATCAAACCGTCCTAACCGACTCGTTTCATAGTCAGTAGGCACATGGTGTGTCAATCCATAGAAATGGCGCACGGCAGCCAAACGAGGCGATGTACGTCCGTCGCCTGGAGAACTACTCTGAGCACAGAAAAACAAAAGATCCTGAGCTAAGCGCTCCGAAACTTCATTTTCGCCTCGCTCAAATACACGCACCTGAGCCAAGATTCGCGATGAAATACGCTTGCTAAATACATCAGGTCTTAAAAAACCCTGAGCCTGACTCTCAAAGAACGCAGCAGCCAATTTCCATAATGTAGATGCAGGCAGATCCGTAGCACCTGCCCCCAAACTGGCGCAAATATCACTCATTTGCCCGGCGGCGTGCAAGTTAGTCCCTCGCATCATCAGCAAAAGTTGGCGTTCTAGGGCCGAACGTGCAACCGCATCGACAGCATGTGGAGTCACTCCAGCCTCGACGCCTAAGTCTCTCCAACGCCAATCGTGCTGCCACAAATCAGCTGGATGCACACGTTCGGCCAATGCCAATGCTTGCACCGCCTGGTATCGAGGAAACAAGGCCAACGGCGACATTGCTTTGCCAGAAAGCATGCGCTGCAAGAAGTCGAGCAATGCAAAAGAAGCTTGCTCTATAACGTCAACGTCAGCAGAACTCAGCTTTTCCGGCTTCAAGACAAAGCGCTGAATGGCAGATTCAGTCGCTCTGAGCACAACTGCCGCTGAAGGCAAGCCAACCAGTTCCAGAGCTCCAACGCCTTGATGGATTTGCTGCCTAGCCGCTCGCAGCACTGCGGGATCTACGGCGTCAACGTCAGATCCGCTAACTGAGTCGGCTTCTTTGACGAATCGACGCAACGATTTATGCGCGTTGTCCAATGAGCGCCGTAATTCATCGTGCACCCAAGCTAGAGCGCTCAGGTCGTCGGTCGTTTCACTCAGGGTCTCGCTGCTTGTAGCGTAGCTGTCCATCCGATGCCTTGTTCGAGTCAGAAGCGCATCGAAACACAGCCGATGCACACTGGAATCAGCCGATCTTGAATCGAGCTACCGATTGCTTAAGTTCTTCAGCAGTACGTGACAGTTCACGAACCATCTGTGCTGTAGACCGCGTACCTTCACCGGTCTGTTCTGTCACAGCAAAAATGTGCTGAATATTCGCTGCCACCACGTTGGCTGATTCAGCCTCTCGAGATGCTTGATTGGAAATTTGAGCAATCAGGTCGGCCAATTGACGCGACACCCGGTCAATATCACCGAGCGCGCTACCGGCAGCGTCGGTCAGCCGGGTTCCTTCCACCACACCTTGCGTCGAACGTTCCATTGCACCAACGGCATCTTGCGTGTCGGTTTGAATGGTTTTCACCAGCGCCGCAATCTGCCTCGTCGCGTCACCTGACCGCTCAGCAAGACGCTGAACTTCTTCTGCAACCACCGAGAAGCCACGGCCCGCTTCACCAGCGGATGCTGCTTGAATAGCAGCGTTCAGCGCCAACACGTTCGTCTGTTCCGTAATGTCTGAAATCAATTCAGTGATTTCACCAATCTCCTGAGACGATTCACCCAGTCGCTTGATCCGCTTGGAGGTTTCTTGAATCTGATCACGGATGGAGTTCATACCGCCAATCGTGTTTTGTACCGCGGTCAACCCCGATTCAGCGGCCAGAAGTGACTGCCTCGCAACTTGTGCAGTCTGCTTGGCTTGCGCGGACACTTCGTTAATCCGACCTGCCATTTGGAGTACAGATTCACCTGTTTCACGGATCTCGCGCAATTGCTCATCTGACGCCGCGAGCAATTCGGTTGATGTTGCTTCAACCTGCTGTGTCGTTTCCGTTACACGACCCACCGTACCTTGCACCTGAGAAACCAGCGTGCGTAACTCTTCCACCGTGTAATTCACGGAGTCAGCGATCGCACCAGTAATGTCTTCAGTCACGGTTGCCTGCTGAGTCAAATCGCCTTCAGCGACTGTTTGCAACTCGTTCATCAATCGCAGAATAGCGGCCTGGTTGGCATCGTTGACGCGCTTGGCTTCCTGCTCTTGCCGTTCTGCTTCCAATTGCTGAGCTTTGGCAAGTGACGCGCGTTGAGCCTGGTCACTCACGTAAAGCCGCAAGAAGCCAGCACCGCCGGCTGCCATCAGTACCGCCGAGACCAAAATTGCAATCAGAGCAACTCGGCTGAAACCGGTCTCAGCGCCCAAACGTTCTTGGACAATTTCCAGGCCCTTACGCAACGGTTCACTGTCGGCAATGATGGCTGCTTGAGCTTCCCGAGCGGAAACCAAGCCTTGCAAATTTCCAAGAATCGAACCTGCCTCCGTACGCGTCTCTTCGTATTGCTTAAGGAGAGCGTTCAATCGTTCTTTGGTTTGCACGTCCTTGGTACCTGGCAACCGCAATTCCTGATTGCCATTCAGCAAACCATCAGCGATTTCTCGGAAAGAATTCAAATCCTTGCCCAACAAGAAAACAGCTTCGGGACTCACGCCCTCCATGGTCAAGAATTCATTCGCTGACTTACCGATACGCTGCGTCAACATCACCAGTTGACCCACTGCAGATAATTCTGCTGGAGAGGCCTCTTGCTGCAATTTGAGCGATGAAACAGTTTCCGCAATTTCCAGCAAATCTGAAGATTGGCGATTGATCGTACGAAGCGCTTTACCCACCTGGGTCAAGATCTTTTGCTGTCCCAGCACCGTAATGGCGTTCTTTTCAGCGCGGTCCACCAGCGGAATCATCGGTGTCAAAGATTCCTGTACGCTGGCCGGCGCTGCATCAAGGCCCCCTTCCCCCTTGGCGAGACCTCGAACGTTACGAGCAAGAACCTCGGTACTCTCTTTCACTTCGGGGAAAGCCTGCGCACTACCAATCAAGGCTTGCGACACCGACTTTGCAAGACGTTGAGACTGCATCAATGCCTGACCGCTGGCCGCCACCTGAGCAGCGCCTTTAGATGCAGAGTTCAATGACGCGACCGTCATCCCCACCAAGCCAATCAAGCCGACTAGCACGATGACACCAAGAATGCGCTGTTGCGCCGCCATGGATCGATTGCCGATCAATGGCAGCCCCGTTGCGCCTGCGAAGTCGTCGCTGCCGCCCGAAGGCAGGCGAGTTTCCGAGAAATCAGCAATCTCCGAAGGAGCTGCCTCGGTAATGATCGAAGAATCCATATTCTGATTGCGTCCGCTAACGTCCGCTCCGTGCGAAGAATTTACTGAACCGTGGCGACCTGGTATGCCCAGCGCGGCCACGTCATCGAGAGGAAGGGCATCGTTATCAAGGTCAAATTCGTCGCGATCGCGACCTTTCCCCTTGCTTTTGATTTTGTCCAGGAAACTCATATGTTCCTTGTTCCGTGGTATCTGAGTATCACTACCAGAAGGCTACGCGCCCTGCGCATCAGCCCGCGATCTTCAAAAATGCAGTCTCGTTGGCTAACGCAGCCAAATTCAGCTCACGCCAAAGTCGATTGCTTTGGTCTCGGTAATGCGTACCTACAAACGCTGGGCGAATTTGTCCATCATCGGCTTGCGGTTTCAATTGCTCCAAACTTCGCAGCCCAGATAGACGATCCACCATCACTGCGCAATTGATGTTCAACGCCGAGTTAAATGCAACAAACCATGACTGTTCACGGCCATGATCTTGACCACGGATTCCAAGGAATCCGGCCAAATCAACAACTCCGTGCAGTCGGCCGCGGAGGTTGGCTACGCCTAGAAACCATCGGCTTGTGTAGGGAACTGGCATTGCAGGAGCAAACGGAAAAATCTCCCCTGCATCCTGCAAAGGAAACAGAAACCCATGCCCGCCGCATTCAACAGCGAGCCACGATCTACCACGCTCCTGCGTTCGCGCAGCCTGTAGCCTTTCGGCCAAGCGGCTTTGCAATTCACGCAGTGCTTCCTTATTGGCCATTCAAATCTGCTCGCCGGACATGAAAAAGGGTTGGCATTCGCCAAATCTAAACACTGATCAATCAAATGCCTTGATCTTTGACACCAATTCATCAGCGTCCACTGGCTTGACAATGTAGTCACGCGCACCTTGCCGCATGCCCCACACCTTGTCGGTTTCCTGGTTCTTGCTCGTACACATGATCACAGGCACATCAACAAAGCGTGGGTCACGGGTAATGGCTCGAGTCAATTGAAAGCCATTTTGGCCTGGCATGACCACATCCATCAAAATCAAATCAGGCTTTTCTTCACCGAGTCGGCGCATGGCATCCTCACCGTCTTCGGCCGTACGGACCGAATAACCGCGCTTTGTCAGCAACTCGGACAGGAAATGCAACTCGGTCTTCGAGTCATCCACTAACAGGATTTTCTTGATCGCCATTTCTGTACTCCAACAACAGACGCGATCATCGCGCCAGTCTGTTCAATCTCAAATTAACTATGCAGCAGTGCGCCGGTGCTGCTCAACCGCCTGCAGCAACTGATCTTTGGTAAACGGCTTGGTCAAATAAGCCTCTGAGCCCACCATGCGACCCCGTGCTTTATCAAACAAGCCATCTTTCGACGACAGCATGATCACAGGCACCCCCGAGAACTTCGGATTGCGCTTGATGATTGCGCATGTCTGATAGCCGTCCAAACGTGGCATCAGGATGTCGCAAAAAATCAGATCAGGGCCGTGGTCATTCACCTTGGACAACGCGTCGAACCCGTCTTCGGCAAGGAGCACCTGATAACCGCCCTGCTTCAAGAAGATCTCCGCACTGCGGCGGATTGTGTTGCTGTCATCAATGACCAACACTTTGATGCCTGCGACGGCTTCATTGCTCACCAAGAATTCTCCTCAACTACTGTGGACCGGTTCAGATGCAACGCCTGATCGCTGGACAACATCAGATTTGCACCATCTCGAAATCTTCTTTGCGCGCCCCACACTCCGGACATGTCCAGTTCATGTCGACGTTCTCCCATGCGGTGCCGGGGGCAATGCCATGTTCTGGGTCACCGTCAGATTCGTCATAAATCCAACCGCAAATCAGGCACATCCAAGTCCGCACCTTGCTGGTGTCTTTGCTCACGTTTGTTCTTTAATGGCTTCTACAATGAGCAAAGATTGTAGCGACGGCAAATATCAAAAACATGTGAGTTTATGGGCACCTACACCACATTCCTCACAAATTTCTAGAAGTCCCGGCTAACCCGGTCACTCCTCAGCTCCTTCAGATGGACGCCCTTTCATGACCGCAGATGCTCCCACCCCCGATTCCATTGATGACCTTGCAGAAGATGCCGTAGCGCCTGCTTGCGTCATGACTTTCAACGCCAGCGACCCCAGCGGCGCCGGTGGTCTGGCTGGCGACGTTTCGACCATCGCTGCCATGGGCGCCCACGCGCTTCCGGTGGTGACGTCAATCGTCTTACGTGATACCGCCGAGGTGTTCGATCACAGTGCCATTGACGCCGACGTGATCGTCGAACAAGCCCGCAGCGTGCTCGAAGACGTCACGATAGCTGCTTGGAAAGTTGGCTTTCTGGGCTCCGCCGAAGGCGTGAGCGCGGTGGCCGAAGTGCTTTCCGACTATCCGGACGTGCCCTTGGTAGCGTACATGCCCAACCTTTCATGGGTTGAGGAGGACGAGCAGCAGGCCTATCTTGATGCGTTCCGCGAATTGGTGCTACCGCAAACGGAAGTGCTTGTGGGCAATCACCAAACCCTCACCGACTTTCTGCTGCCTGAATGGAGTGGCGACCGCCCGGCCTCCCCGCGCGAGTTGGCGGTGGCTGCAGCCAAGCACGGAACTCGGTTCGTACTCGTCACCAGCGTGCCGCTGCCCGATCAGTTTCTGGACAACGTGCTGGCCTCGCCACAAGGTCCTGTCACAGGTGAAAAATTCGAGCGTTTCGAGGTGAGCTTCATCGGCGCCGGCGACACGTTGTCGGCATCGTTGGCGGCACTTCTGGCTGCGGGCAGCGAACTGCACACCGCCGTTGGCGAGTCCCTTGCCTTTCTCGACCAAGCGCTGGACGCCGGCTTTCGCCCTGGCATGGGCAACGTGATTCCCGATCGATTCTTCTGGGCGTTGCCTCCGGGCGAAGAGGGAGAAGACGAAGCTGGCACAGCGCTGGACGACAACGCTCCCAAGGATCCTCGGCATGTCCACTGAACTCCGCAGCAATGCCGCACTGTTCGAACGCGCGCAGCGTGTAATTCCAGGCGGAGTCAATTCGCCCGTGAGAGCGTTCAAGGCCGTGGGCGGGACGCCGAGATTTATTGCACGCGCACAAGGCGCCTACATGTTTGACGCAGAGGGTCAACGCTACATCGACTACATCGGGTCGTGGGGACCGATGATCCTCGGCCACGGTCATCCTGCTGTACTGGAGGCAGTCCAGAAAGCAGCGCTGGAAGGCTTCTCATTCGGCGCTCCGACCGAGCGTGAAATCGAACTTGCCGAGGAACTCTTGAAATTGGTGCCCAGCATGGACCAAGTCCGCCTGGTCAGCTCTGGCACTGAAGCCGCCATGAGCGCCCTGCGCCTTGCGCGCGGCGCTACCGGGCGCAACAAGATCATCAAGTTCGAAGGTTGTTATCACGGTCATGCCGATGCGCTGCTCGTCAAGGCCGGCTCGGGCTTGGCCACATTCGGCAACCCGACCAGTGCGGGCGTTCCCGCCGAGGTGGTTCAGCACACGCTGGTGCTGGAATACAACAATCTCGCGCAGTTGGAAGAGGCTTTCGCTATCCATCACGCAGATCTGGCCTGCGTCGTGATCGAGCCCATCGCCGGCAACATGAACTTCGTGCGCGCCACTGTGCCGTTCATCAAACGCTTGCGAGAGCTTTGTTCCCAATATGGTTCGCTGCTGATCTTTGACGAGGTCATGAGCGGCTTTCGAGTGGCGCTGGGCAGCGCCCAAGGCCTGTATGCACAAGCTTTACCTGGCTTCGAGCCCGACATGAGTGTCTTTGGCAAGGTGATCGGCGGTGGCATGCCACTCGCGGCGTTCGGCGCAAGGCGGGCCGTCATGGAAAAGCTCGCGCCGCTGGGCCCGGTCTATCAGGCCGGCACGCTGTCGGGCAATCCGGTTGCAACGGCTTGCGGCTTGGCTACGCTGAAAGAGATTCAACGCCCCGGATATTTCGACGCGCTCTCAGCCCGCACGCGCAGCTTGGTAACCGGGCTGCAAAGCGCAGCCGATGACGCTGGCATTCCATTCGTCACCGAATGCGAAGGGGGCATGTTCGGCTTCTTCTTTAACGACACGCTGCCGCAGAACTACGGCACGGTGATGTCAACCGATAAGGAGCGGTTCAATCGCTTCTTCCACGAGATGCTTGAGGCTGGCGTGTATTTGGCACCGGCGCTTTACGAAGCGGGCTTCGTCAGTTCGGCCCATACCGCTGAAGACATTGCAGCGACGCACTCTGCGGCTCGGCAAGCCTTCAAGGCACTGTCCGGCACATAACGTGCACCGCCCGTGGTGCAGCCTCTCTCGGCTACACCACGCTACCTAAAGTCTGCTCATGCACATTCACATCCTGGGTATCTGCGGTACCTTCATGGGCGGCATTGCCGCGCTCGCTCGCGAAGCCGGGCACAAGGTCACCGGTTGCGATGCGGGCGTTTATCCGCCGATGAGCGATCAACTGCGGGCGCTGGACATCGAGCTGATCGAAGGCTGGAGTGCCGATCAGCTGTCGCTGCGACCCGATCTCTTTGTCGTCGGCAATGTCGTCTCACGCGGCAACCCGTTGATCGAAGCGATTCTGGATGCCGGATTGCTCTTCACGAGTGGCCCGCAATGGCTTGCCGAAAACGTATTGCGCGGTCGCCATGTGCTTGCCGTGGCCGGCACGCATGGCAAGACGTCGACCACCTCCATGCTCGCGTGGATGCTTGATCAGGCCGGCTTGTCGCCCGGCTTTCTGGTCGGAGGCGTGCCGCAAAACTTCGGTGTGTCAGCGCGCCTGGGCAAGGCCTCGGCGGGCAGCAATCCATTCGTGATCGAAGCAGACGAATACGACACCGCGTTCTTCGACAAACGCAGCAAGTTCGTTCATTACCGGCCACGCACCGCGATCTTGAACAACCTGGAGTTTGATCACGCCGACATCTTTGCCGACTTGGCGGCCATCGAGACGCAGTTCCATCACCTCGTCCGCACCGTGCCGGCCGCGGGCCGACTTGTGGTGAATGCGCGTGAGGAATCATTGCAGCGCGTTCTGGAACGAGGCTGCTGGAGCGACGTGGTCCGCTTCGGCGCCCGTAAGGAATCACCCGGCGGATTGCGAGCACGTGGCGAGCCGCATGCCTTCGATGTACTGCGTGGCAGCATGAAGATCGCCCGCGTCGATTGGCCCCTGCTGGGCGAACACAACCAGCTGAACGCGCTGGCCGCCATTGCGGCTGCGGAGCACGTCGGCGTTGCACCGGAAATTGCGGCCAAAGCCTTATCGAACTTCGAGAATGTGCGGCGTCGCTTGGAGTTGCGAGGCGAAGTCGGCGGCGTGAAGGTCTATGACGACTTCGCGCATCACCCGACGGCCATCCGCACCACCATCAATGGCTTGCGTCGAAAGATCGGGCTCGACCGCATCCTCGCGGTATTCGAGCCTCGCTCCAATACGATGAAACTCGGCGCAATGAAAGCCCAGTTGCCGTGGGCATTGGAAGAGGCCGATCTGTCGTTTTGCCATCAAGCCAATCTAGGCTGGGACGCCAAGGAAGCCCTGGCGCCCATGGGCAAAAAGGCCATCGTCACCGACAGCATCGATGCCTTGGTAGCTGCCGTCAGGCAGGCCGCCCGGCCGGGCGATCATGTGCTTTGCATGAGCAACGGCGGCTTCGGCGGCGTCCATGACAAGCTGCTGGCCGCGCTGGCCGAACCTCGCGCTCTGACCGACCCTCGATAACCCAGGCCACAGCTTCAAAGCCCGTGCCGCCGCCCGGCGCGGGCTTTGAAGACACTGCAGCGGTCAGCCGCGCAGCATCGAAGCCCTCAACGACTCGTTCAACTGCGACAAGCTGTCTTGCAAATGTGCCCGGCTTTCGATCGACAACTTCGGGTTGGAAGATGCGCGACGCAGTTCGCTCTGCAACTCGGTCGCGGTATAGCGCGCCAAGCTCAACGCGTCGGCCGGTAAGGGCTGTTGCGAGCCACGTGTCAGCAAGTTCTGCAAGCGCTTCAGGTGCTCACGCTGCAGATTGCGGCGCAGGCGGTCGATCTCTTTGCCACCCTTCAATTCACTCCAGATGGAGCTTTGCAGCGTGCCATAGACCTCGGCCAACGAGATGATGTTGGACTTCTTCGCATCGGTCACATACGAAGGCAGCTCCAACAGGCGCGAGGCCGTTCCGGGGCTCATCAAGCGGTCGAGCGCCGTGCTTTGCAACTGCAACACGGCCGCCGGAATGCTGACCGGGCCGCCACGATCCCACTCGTTGTAGTTCGGGGACAAACCAGCAAGGAATTGCGGCTTGAACCTGAAGCTGTCGGCATTGAAGACGCCTTGCGCCAGGAACTGCAAAGCTTCCCGCTGCTTGGCAGGATCGACCGGGGTGTACGCCGGCCGGTGGGTGGTACCGGGCAGATCACGCACGGTATACATACCCCCCACGTACTTGCCGACCAGCTCGGTCGCACGCCCCAACTGGCGGAAGCCATTCAACAGCACACGGCGCTGGCGCGTCGCGTCATCACCTGGCCGCGCCCCACGTTCCTGCACCCGATCCCAAAGCTCGCGCGACAGCTGAAGCCGCTTGGCGTAATAAGCGAGCGGGTCGTCGCCCAGATCGAAGCGGTTGACCAAAGGGTCAATGCCGTCGTTACCCGGGCCTCCGCCTGCGTCAGCATCATCGGCATAGGCGAGCAAAGGATCGGTGCTGCGCGACGCGATCTTCGCCAGACCCGCAGCCTCGTCGGCAGGCTCGAAGGGCTTGTAGGCGTACTCGATTGCCCAATAGTCGTAAGGCCCGAGCGTGCTGTTATTGAAGCTGCCCACTTTCTCACCGCGCGTGGCCAGATTGACGGCGTTGTAGTCCATCACCGAGCCGGAGATGCCGTTCGTCTCGGTGAAGTTCTTGTCTTGCAGATGCTCACGGCTGACGACGGTCGAGGCCTTGAAGTTGTGCTTCAGGCCCAGCGTGTGGCCCACCTCATGCATGATCGTGTCCTTGATCACCGACTGCACGAAAGCCTCGGCCTGCGGGCCGTCCGGCGCGAGATCACCGCGGGCTTCCAGCATGTCGAGCGCAAAGCTCATCTCTGCCGACGCCTCGTTCGCATAGTTGCAGTAATCGGCCGCGCCGCCCTTGTGCCAGGCCGAAGGCAGCGTCGTGGCTTGCGGCTGTGACACAGAAACAAGGTCTTCGGTGATCATGCGGCGCGAGCTGCGGCCGAACACGTCGCTCATGCCGATGTCGGCATCGATGATCTCGCCGGTACGCGGATCGTTGTGGTTCGGGCCCACCGCAAAGCCCACATCGGAGCCGACAAACCATCGGATCGATGTGTGGCGCGCGTCCATGTCGTCCCAGTCGGCGTCATCCGGCTGCTGCTTGACGACGATCGCATTCTTGAAGCCAATGCGCTCGAATGCCTTGTTCCACTCCAGTACGCCCGCTTCAACCGACTTGCGGTACTGCGACGGAATGTTCTTGTCGAGCCAGTAGGTGATGGGCTGCTGCGGCTCCGACAGTTCAGCCTTCGGGTCTTTCTTTTCCAAGCGCCAACGATTGACATAGTGAAGCCGAGGGTCGGACTTCAGGTCGGTCGTCAGATCAGTCACCACCTCGGAGAAATGGCCCAGGCGCGGGTCGGTCAGGCGGGCAGGCATCGGCTTGTCGGCCAGCTTGGTAAAGCTGTATGTGAACCCCACGAACATGCTGCGCGCATCCGGCGTGGTGGTCGGTGGCGGTGGCGTTGGAATGGGGCTCGGCGTCAACGGGGGCGCCGGGATGCGCGCGGTCGAGAAATGCACGCGGGCATTGACCGTCGTCAGGTCATCGGTCACGCGGATGGTTTCGAAGAACGAGTTGCCGCGGTCCAGCCCAAACGGCATGCGGAACGCTCGCTCCACTGCGGTGGAGTAGCCCGGAATGTCACTGAGCAGGAAGCCGGCATCGATCAACACCGACTTGCGTTCGGTGTGAGGCGCGCTGGCGATCGCCGCCGACGCCAGCAGGCTGTGAGAGAAGCCTTGCTCGACCGAAGCCTTCATCGCGGCGCTCGTGCCGATGTAGTTCGTGTTCAGCGCGATCAGCTGCATCTGGTTCGTGCCAATCTTGCGGAACGACGCCAGCCACGACGGGCCCATCTGGCTCGCATACAAGCCGCGTTCGCCCACCGAACTCGCCACATTCACGGACAACAGAAACGGCTGATCCAGCCGCTCCGCCGGAATTTCCAACCAGATCTTGTCGTCCTTGCGCCAGATCGGCACGAAGCCCGCCTGCCGCGTCGCGCCCTTGATCACTTCGTTGAAAGGCTTGGGCTGCGATGGATCGAGCTTGGCCGCATTGGCCGCCACGCCTGACGCGGCTGAAGCCGGCGGGGAGGCCGCCGCCACGGGCGCCGGCACACTCGCGACCTCATCGGCCTGAGGCGGCGTCGGCATGGGTTTGGCTTCGGCCGTGGGCACCGGCACGGTCGTGCAGGCCTGGAGCATCAGCACGGCGGCCACGGTAACGGCCAGAGATGTGCGAGCCGATGAAACTTTCGAATCTTTCACGGAAGGGTCCTTGTGGGAAATCGGTGTCTGGATGAGACAGGAGGTCGGCCAAGCGGCACGGCAGTTTAGGGTCGATTGCCACGGCTTCTTGCGCCGGGCCCGACGGAGTCGGGCAAACTCCGACGGCTGCAAGTTCAACGCTGAAATGGCTCCGCTTCGAGCCGTCTTCGCCCCCTCAGGTTCCATGACAACTCACCTGCTTTATCTGCATGGTTTTCGCTCTTCGCCCCAATCAGCGAAGGCGCGCCGCATGGCCGACTGGATGAAAACCCATGCGCCGCAGGTGACATGGTGGTGTCCGCAGTTGCCGCCCTCGCCGGCCGAAACCCTTCAGTTGCTCAGCGCCGGCACGGTGGATTGGCCTCGCTCTCGCATGGCGATCGTCGGCAGTTCATTGGGCGGCTTCTATGCGACGGTGTTGGCCGAACGGCTGGGTTGCAAGGCCGCGCTGCTGAACCCGGCCGTTGACCCGGCACGCGATCTGGCCCGGTACATCGGAGATCTCAAAGCCTGGCACAGCGATGAGCATTTCCTCTTCCAGCCGGCTTACATCGACGAGCTGCAAGCCATCACGCCAGGTGAGCTGAAGCGGGCGGCGAACTACTTCGCGGTGATCGCCACCCACGACGAAGTGCTCGACTGGCGCGAGATGAGCGCGCGTTACCGTGGCTCCCATTTGCGCATCGTTGAAGGCGGCGACCATGCGCTGACCGACTTCGATGAACACCTCCCCCATCTGCTCCATTTTCTGAAGCTCGCGCCCTCGCCCTGAGGCGCATCGGGTTCAAGCGACAATCCCCGCCATGTACGCACTGTTTGATGACGCAGGTAAATTCCTCGCCGGCCGGGTGATGTCCGAGGCCGACAGCTCGGTGCAGATCGAGCTCGATTCGGGCAAACGGGTCAAAGTGAAGTCAGCCAACGTGCTGCTCAAGTTCGACAAGCCCGCGCCCGCCGAACTCCTGGCCGAAGGCCAACGCCTCGCGCAAGACATCGATCTCGACCTCGCCTGGGAATTCGCGCCCGAGGCCGAGTTTGGCTTCGCCGATCTGGCCCGCGACTACTTCAGCGCCAGCGCTGGCCCCGCCCATCAGGCAGCCGCGTTGTTTCGCCTGTTCGACGCGCCGCATTACTTTCGCCGTTTCGGCAAAGGCCTGTTCAAGAAGGCGCCGGAAGACATCGTCAAGGCAGCCCTGCTCGGCATCGAGCGCAAGAAGCAACTCGCTGCCCAGATCGAAGCCTGGGCGAACGAACTGGCGGCCGGCCAATGCCCGGCACCCGTGCGCGAGCAGCTCTACAAGATCCTCTTCAAGCCCGACAAGAACGCCGCGGAATACAAGGCGGTGGTCGAGGCTGCAAAATTGGCCCAGAAGGCCCCGCTGGATCTGCTGACCACCGCCGGCGCGATTGACTCACCGTATCAGTTCCACTGGCGCCGTTTCCTGTTCGAAAACTTCCCCAAGGGCACCCACTTCCCTGCGCTGCAGGCGCCGGCCATCAAGGAAGCTCTGGCCAAGGCGCCGGTGCGGGCCTTCTCGATCGACGACTCCAGCACCACCGAAATCGACGACGCGCTCTCGGTGCAGGGCCTGGGCAGCGGCACTGTGATCTTCGGCGTGCACATCGCTGCGCCGGCGCTGGCCATCGGCACCGACAGCCCGATCGACAAGGTGGCACGCGAGCGGCTGTCGACCGTCTACATGCCGGGCTACAAGCTGACGATGCTGCCCGACGATGTGGTGCAGGCCTACACGCTGCAAGCCGGGCGCGACTGCCCAGCAGTTTCGCTCTACGTGAGTTTCGATGAAACGACGCTGGCCATCACCGGCAGCGAAACCAAGCTCGAACTCGTGCCGATCGCAGCCAACCTGCGCCACGATCAGCTCGATGACGTGATCACCGAAGCCACGCTGACCGGAGAAGCGCCGGCCAGCTATGAATTCGCACCCGATCTGGCCTTTGCTTTCCGCCTTGCTCGTCATCTCAAAGCCGGCCGAGAACTCGTGCGCGGCAAGCCGGAGTTGTTCAACCGGCCCGACTACAACTTCCGCCTCGACGGCAATGACGGCGCCGAACCCCAAGGCCACGAGCAAGTGCGCATCAGCACCCGCACGCGCGGCTCGCCCCTCGATCTGATCGTCGCCGAAGCCATGATCCTGGCCAACAGCACCTGGGGCGGCTGGCTCAATGACCTTGGCGTGCCTGGCATCTACCGCAGCCAGGCCAGCATGGCGCCCGGCGTCAAGGTGCGCATGGGCACGCGGGCCGCACCTCACGCAGGCATGGGTGTCGCGCAATACACCTGGGCCACCTCACCGTTGCGCCGTTATGTCGATTTGGTCAATCAGTGGCAGATCATCGCCTGCGCGCGGCATGGCCGCACGGCAGCACTCGCAGCGCCGTTCAAACCGAAGGACGCCGCCTTGTTCTCGATCATCTCGAGCTTCGATGCCGCCTACTCCGCCTACAACGGCTTCCAGTCAGGCATCGAACGCTACTGGACCCTGCAATACCTGGCTCAGCAAGGCTTGCAAGAGTTGGATGCGGCGGTGATGAAAGACGGCCTGGTGCGTGCAGATGAACTGCCACTCGTGTTCCGCGCCGTTGGGGCTGATCGGCTGCCTCGCGGCGCCCGCGTGCGGGTGAAGATTGGAGGCACCGACCTGCTAACCCTGGACGTACATGCCAGTGTCGTCGCCCGGCTCGATGACCCGACGACCACCGCCGACGACGCGACCGTCGATGAGGCCGAGACCGAAGAGGTCACCAGCGGCCCGCTCACACTGGCCATCGATGTGCAAGGCGACGGCGGCTCCGAGGAGCAACCCGCCGCGGCATCTGCAGCCTGACCGCCTGCGCACCGCCACTCAACAACAACCGCTTCGAGCGCCTTAACCTCCTCCACTGTAACGATGCGCTGGCTCAAGAACCTGTCTGCCCTGCAGATCGCGCTCACCATTTCGATCGGCGTGCATGCAGCCGTTTTGATGGTGCGCTTCGTCGACCCCGAAGGCTTCAACCGCGTGTTTCAAGACACGCCGCTGGAAGTCATCCTCGTCAATTCGCGCTCGAACGAAGCGCCAGCCAAGGCGCAGGCGATTGCCCAGCGCAATCTGGCCGGCGGCGGTGATTTCGATCGCGGCAGGGCCACCTCGCCGTTGCCGGCTTCGCCGAGCACGGAGATTGGCGACTCGACCGACGACACCCGCAAGCAGATCGATCAACTGCAAGAAACGCAGCAACAGCTGCTTGCGCAGATTCGCCGCGAGCTGGCTTTGTTGCCGCAACCGGACCCGCGGCGCGACAGCGGCGCTCCCGATCAAAACGCGCAGGAAGAGCATCGCCGCCAGTTGCTGCAGCTGCTGGCCGAGATCGAGAAGCGCATCAACGAAGAAAATGCTCGCCCGAAAAAGCGCTACATCAGCCCGGCCACGCGCGAAGAGATCTACGCGATCTACTACGACCAGCTGCGCCGCAAGATCGAAGAGCGTGGCACACGCAACTTTCCTGAGCACCAAGGCCGCAAGCTCTACGGCGAGCTGACGATGAACGTGACAATCGACGTGCAAGGCGGCGTAGTCGAAACCGACGTGGTGCGCTCATCCGGAATCCCCTTGCTGGACAAGCGGGCCACCGCCATCGTCTATGCGGCTGCGCCATTCGGCCCGTTCAGCAGCGATATGCGCAAGAAAGCCGATCAACTGGTAATCACCTCGCGCTTCCGCTTCACACGCGAAGACGGCCTGGAGACAACCCTCACCGAATCCAGTAAGTAGGCGGCAATGGACCGTTATATCGTGGCCGGCAACCCGGTCGAACACAGCCAGTCGCCGTTCATTCACGCAGCCTTTGCCCAACAGACAGGCGAAGCCGTCGACTATGGCCGGCTGCTGTGCCCGATCGATGGATTCGCAGATGCCATCCGCTCATTTGCAGCGTCAGGCGGCCGGGGTTGCAACATCACAGTGCCTTTCAAATTCGAAGCCTTCGAACTCGCCACTCGCCACAGCGAACGCGCCACGCTCGCACAAGCGGCCAATCTGCTTCGCTTCGACGAAGACGGCTGGTTCGCCGACAACACCGACGGCATCGGCCTGGTTCGCGACATCGAGATCAACGCAGGCGTCAAGCTGAAGGGGCGCCGCGTGCTGATGATCGGCGCGGGCGGCGCATCGGCCGGCGCACTCGGCCCCTTGCTCGAAGCCGCGCCCGCTGAACTCGTGCTGGCCAATCGCAGCGCCGACAAAGCCGTCGCGCTGGTGGATCGGCACGCCAACTTGGCGGAACGTTGCGGCACGGCCTTGTCGGCAGCCAGGCTTGATGACTGCGCAGAGGCCTTCGATGTGGTGATCAATGCCAGCGCCAGCAGCCTGCAAGGCGCAGCCGCGCCGGTGTCATCCGCCGTGTTGGGCCGTTCCTGCCTGGCGCTTGACATGATGTATGGCAGTGCGGCGGCCGCATTTGTCGAATGGGCACAGCGGCACGGGGCCATCGCTCGCGATGGCTTGGGCATGCTGGTCGAACAGGCCGGCGAAGCTTTCCGCATCTGGCGCGGCGTGCCCCCCGATACCAAGGCAGTGTTGGCGGCCTTGCGCACTCGGCTTTCGGCGCCGTCAGCGAAATGAGCCCGGTCGTTCGACATGGAGGCCGCCTGATCGGCTTGCTGCTGATATCGACCGTTGCATTGCAGCTCTTCTTCTTGGCGCGTGTTGCGCTGATGCGCCTGGTTGATCCGCAGTCCACGACATTCCAGCGTTCCGAGATTGCACGTCTATTCAAAGAGCGCCATCAGGTCGCATGGAGCCAGCAATGGGTCAGTCAGGATGAGATCTCGAATCAACTGAAGCGAGCCGTGATCGCATCCGAAGACTCAGGCTTTATCGAACACGGCGGGGTCGACTGGGAAGCACTGCAAAAGGCCTGGGACAAGAACGAACGCGCCGAAGCCAAGGCCGAAAAGATCAATGAGCGCCGGGCACAGCGGCCCTCTCAAGGCAATGGCAAGCCTCGCAGCCAGCCCAAGATCGTTGGAGGTTCAACCATTACGCAGCAATTGGCCAAGAACCTGTTTCTGGCCGGCGAGCGACACTTGGCCCGCAAAGGGCAGGAGATCGTGATCACCTTCATGCTCGAAGCCCTGCTGCCCAAGGACCGCATTCTTGAGATTTATCTGAACAACGTTGAATGGGGCGAAGGCGTATTCGGTGCGGAAGCTGCCGCACGGCATTACTTTCATGTGAGCGCAGCCAGACTTGGCAACTATCCGGCAGCTCGCCTTGCCGTGATGCTCCCTGCCCCGAAGAGCTTTGAAAAGCGCCCCGCTTCGCCTTATGTCTTGAGCCGCGCCGCAACAGTGTCAGCGCGAATGGCCGACGTCAGCTTGCCCTGACCGCAAATCTCGGAAAGCCAACGCAGAACTGCATGGCAGGCCCATGCGCCGCGCCGGATTGAAGCCAGGTTCAGGCTGCCTGATGCATGCAATGAACACATAAGGCTCGGCGTTCTGGATGTCATCTGTTCAAAAGTCAGCACGTGCTTCTTGAGATTGTTGCAAGGACCTGCCCACCCGACTGAGCAGCTGTGCGCTTTAGCGTAGCGCCAAATTCAAAGTCGAGGCCGTACCTGATCAAGTGCTCGATGCAACCTACCGACGATGCATCGCAACTCGAACCATGAACGGTGCGCAGCTGACCGGTTCGGTTCTTCGTCAGCCCGTTATCGCTAACGCGTCAATGAACAACTCGGCCTTGCTTTTGGTCGGCACAGTGTAAGCGGCCAGCCACGGCATCTTGAATCTGCGGTAGGCGCATAGGAGCCTCGTGTCCACCTCAACTCATGGTGGATACGTGAACACTATCCAGACCCAACTACCCGTTGATGGCCGCAGGCGCCGTCGCCTGCACAGCGACGAGTTCAAGGCCAACGCGGTGG
>CAXTCD010000058.1:0-24322 GCA_964242145.1 uncultured Rhizobacter sp. | reverse complement strand
TGAAGCCGGCTGGAGCGTCGAATGCCCGAAGGCGTCGATGTACATCTGGGCGCGCATTCCCGAGCCTTACCGTGCACAGGGCTCACTCGAATTCGCCAAGCGCCTGCTCGACAAGGCGAAGGTCTCGGTCTCGCCCGGCATCGGCTTTGGCGACCATGGCGATGACCATGTGCGCTTTGCACTGATCGAAAACGAATCGCGCATTCGCCAGGCGGTGCGCGGCATCAAGGCGATGTTCAAGGCCGATGGGTTGCTGGCTGCAGACACCCCGGAGCGGGCCGCTTCGGCGGGCTGAGCCGAAGCGTTTGAGTCGAACCATTTCGCTGATCTGCCCTACCGAAGCGCCGGAATGGTTCGGTAGGGCGCTTTGCTTTGACGGGTGCAGGTACAGGTGCAGATACTGGCCCGGGCGCAGCGTTCGATGCTGCTGATCGAACGCGTCAGCTGCGGCGTTGAAAGATCTGTTCGAGCGCCACGTCGATGACGACACCGCAGGCGCTGTAAAGCAGCGAGCCGATCAGTGCGGCAGCGAAGCCCGCCACCGCGAGCCCATCGAGCATCTGCGCGGCGAAGTAAAACATCAGCGCGTTGATGACGAATAGGAAGAGTCCCAACGTCAGCACGGTGACCGGCAAGGTCAACAGCACCAGCACCGGCCGCAGCAGCGAGTTCAGCAAGCCCAGCACCAGCGCGGCGATCATCGCCGAGCCAAAGCTCTTGACGTCGACGCCTGAATACAGATGAGCCACCAAGAGCAGCGCGGCAGCATGCAACAACCAGCGAAAAATGATCTTCATGGCGCGACAGCATAGCGCCGGGTCGCCCTGTGCGCGTGATGCGGGTGAACCGGTGGGCCTGCCCGCTCACTGGATTGCGATTGAGGAAGCAGGTGTTCGACCGGGACCGATGCGGGCCATCGGCATCGGCCCAGCGAACAAAGGCGCACCTGTGTGCCTGCCTGCCGTCAGACTCGCGGCACGACTCAGTAGCCCGGCGCAGGAGGGCCGTCTGTATTCGGGCTCGCGTTGGGTGGAGAGATGGTGGTGCCGAGTTCAGGTGGCGTGATGCCGAATGCATTGAAGTCTGACTTCACGCCGTCATACCAGTCGTCTCGCTGGGCATCTCTTTTCGCGTCTTCCTTGATCGACGCGAAGATCGAATAGATCATGCCTCCGATCGCAGCGGCGCCCCCGACTGCGCCCGCGACCGCGCCGGCAATGCCGCCAATCACGGCCACGGATTCAACCGCGGCCTGGGATAACTGAGTCATCACGCGGGTGGCCAGATAGGCGGCCACTTCCACAGAGCCCGCGACGGCGCTGACACCGTTGAGCGCCGCGAAAGTCCCTTGGAAGCCGGCGCCGACCTTGTCGCCGCGCGCCGCGGCATCCGACGCGGAAATCGATCCGGCAACCAAACCGATCACGTTGCCCAGAACGCCGCCCAAGGCCTTGCCGACGTTCTCCATGTCCTTGATCCAGTTGCCGGATTGGAGATGTTTCCCGAAGTCCGTGCCGCGACTGATCTGGTCGGTGATGAACTTTGCGCCGCCCTCGGTCATCAGGCCTGCCGCTTGCAAAGACTGGGCGACGGTCATGCCAGGCGTTCCCTGGGTGCCGGTCGCCGCGCCTGCGATCAATGCCCCCGAGAGCAGGACGCTGGAGGCCGCGTGCATGACGCCCGCTTTATAGGCTTCTGAAACCCCATCCGGCGCTTTGCTTTGCCACGTGGCGCTGGCCTTCAGCATCTGGTCGTCGAACTTGGCTCCTCCCCGTGCGATGTCATCGACGGAGCGCAAGAAGGCCACGATGTCCTTGGCTTTCGGCCGCTCGGGGCCCGGAGGCGCAATGCTGTCCAGATTCTTCTCGATGATTTGCTCAAGGGCAGGGTCGTTGGCGTCTTTGATGCCAAGGCCCTTGTACAGATCCTGGATGCTTTTGCCGTCCAGGAGCTGATCCCGCCCGACCTTGGCCGTGGTGTCATTGAACTTGTCGGTGCCCTCCTTCACGGTTGGGTCGTCGAACATGCAGTCATAGACGGCCTTGTTGACGCCGGTCTCGATCAGCGCCTTGTCGGTGGGGGTGCCTGCATCGGTCAGCCGCTTGAGGTCTTCGCCCGAAGTGATGTGGTCGTAGCCGGTGCGGACCTTGTCCTTGATGTCCTGAGGTGCGTTCCCCAGCGCTTGCTGGAGGTTGGGCTTGATGTCGAGTGCCTGCGCGTAGAAATTGGGTTCTCCGACGAACTCGGTGAGCGCCTGCGTCGTGCTGACCGGGTTGCCGTCTTTGTCCTTCTTGTTGAAGGCATCCTCCAGTGCGTGGCTGCTCGACGCATTGTCGAAGCGTCGTTGCAGCTCGGCCTTGAGCTGTGGGTCGGAATTGACCCTCGCATGAAGCGCAGCGGGCACTTTTTCGTTCATGAACTTCTGAACGTCCGGATCCTTGGTTAGCTGATCGATCTTGGACTGCACGTCTTTATAGAACGCATCGCGCTGCTCGCCCGGTGAGGGGCCATCGCCCACGTAGCTTGCGCCCTTCTCGGTATCAGGCGTCTGATAGGCCTCCTGGCCCATTTTGAAGGTCGCAAGCGTCTCGCTCAGCTTGATCAGTGCCGCTGTCTTGTCGGCTGCATTGGCATCGGTTTTGCCCCCGTTGAAATAGTCCGCGCCGAGCTTCTTGAAGTCACCGGCCTCGGCTTTGACGACGTCGGCGGTGGCATCGACGTTCAACTGAGATATCAGTTGATCGGCGCTGCGGCCGTCGATGCCTTTCAGTGATGAATAGCCGTCTTTGCCGAAATCCTTCAGCCGCCCGGCTTCGGTGCCGTGGTTCGCGACTTCATGATCGCCGTCCTTGGAAAACCCGTCGACGCGGTCATTGCCGGGGTCGTTGCCTGACGAGTTGTGGGTGATCTGCTGTCCTTTCTCGTCGACGTTTTTGATGTAGTCGATCACCTGTGAAGCGCGATAAGCCGCATTCGCGTCATGCTCGTAGTCCCCGACCTGGTTCTTCAGGTTGTCCTTCACGTTCTCCTGATTACCCAGGTTCTTGAGCGTCGGATTGGCGTCGATGATTTCCTGCGCGCTGCGGTGATCGTCGTCAGGCTGGACCTGGTTGGCCAACGGGAGCAGGGGCAGTGCGTTTCGGGTTTCTGACTGCGTGTCGCCGCCCTTGAGGCTTGACCAGCCAAACTGCCCGAAGTCCTGAAGCCGTCCGGCTTCCGTGCCATGCTGGGCGTCGCCCGAATTCGTGAAGCCGTCAATGGTTCCATTGCCAACCGTATCGATCTTGCTGGTCGCGCCGCGCCCCCCGCTTCCAGCACGGTTCTTGATCTCCTTGCCGCTTTCATCGAATCGCTCGACGTGATCCAGCACGACGGTCGCGCGGTAGGCGGCGTCGGCATCGTGCTCGAAGTCACCCACCTGTTTTTTGAGCGCCTCCTTCAAGCTGGGCTGCCCAGGCGCGCCGTGCTGGTCGCCGAGATTCTTCAGCGCTGCGTTGCCATTGATGATGTCCTGCGCACTGCGGAAATCGCCAGCCGGGCGAGTCAGTTCGGGACCGAAGGTGTTGTTGATCGGCTTCGGCCCGGGTGGGGCTTCGGCATCGAGCCGGTGATCGGCCTTCAGCGCAGCGTTGCCACCTTTGAGGTAGTCCTGCAGCAAGCCCGCTTCCGTGCCATGGGCGCCATTGCCGTTGTCGTCGAATCCATCGATTCGGCCGTTCTCGGTGACTCCACTGGCGCGATCGTTGCCATTGGCATCCTTCGATGTCTTGATGTCCTCCAGCACGACGACAGCCCGGGCGGCCGCATTGACATCGGTATCAAAGTCGCCGACTTTTTCCTTCAGCTTGTCGCGCACGCCATTGTTGTTCGTCAGGCTCTTCAGCAGCGGGTTGGCGTCTTGGATGTCCTGGGCTCGCAGATCGTCAACAGCCGGTACCGGCTGCCGCTGGGTATTTCCATCGACAAGACCTTCATAGCCGTTGCCGCGCGTGAAGTCTTGCAGCCGCCCGGCTTCGCTGTCGTGACGGGCCTCGCCGTCTTTTGTATAGCCGTCGATGCGGCCATTGCCGATCTTGTTGCTGTCGCCATGCGGCGCCGCAGGCTTGCCGTCTCGGTCGACCTTTTCGATGTACTCGAGCAGCTTGACGGCTCGGTAAGTGGCATCGGCATCGTTCTTGTAGTCGCCGACTTTGTCGATGAGTTTCTTGTCGACGTTGTCTTGGCTGCCGAGGTTCTTGAGCAGCGGTGATTCATCGATGATCTGCCGCGCGCTGCGCGTGTCATCTGCCGGCCGCCTCTGATCCGCACTGGGCTTGACGGGAACGGTTTCCTGGTCTTTGGACAGCTTCTCGTCGGCAGCCTTCTCAAGCTTGTCGACCGCGTCTTGTTTCGCCTTCTTGATTCGATCGTCTGCGCTCAACGCCGTCGAGCCATCTTCCTTGCGCAGATCTGCGATGTAAGACACGACGTCTGTTCCGGCGCCGGTTCGGGGTGGCGTTATGTCATTGGTGTGGAGAGTCTCCAATGAGCGATGCAAAGTATCGATGACGAGTGGCGACATTCTGACGCCGCCTGCTCCGACGTTCGCCAACTTGAATGCCGCCTCCGGGCGCGCAGATGAATCTACTGTGTCAGTGGTCATTTGGAATCCTTGGTGTGAAGCACCGCGCGGTTGGCGCGTTCCGACCCTACATATGCCGGGCGCACCGCGTTTCCAAGAGGTGAAGAGAAATATTGAAGCTGCCTTGATCGGGCCCGCGGCAAGCGCATTCGATGAACGAATGGAGCGCACGAGGATGGTCCGGGCGCCCATCGTGCGCCAAGCCATGAAGCTGACTTTTCATCCACGCGCCATCTGGCGCTACAGACCGTCTCAGCAAACGGTTCGTTGTTCAGGTGTGAACCATGATTTGGTTTGCATCGGAACCAAATTCATGCCGCAGAGCTTCCTCAGTTTCATCTGGCTTTGTGTCATCCATGTGTCATCCATGTGTCGGACTCCCGTCCTCTTCCATCAACTGAGGCGGAAGGTCAACGCGAAGGGCGCGTCGTCAGTGCAGGGCATGCGTCGCTTGCCCATGCCCGCCGGAAATGGGCATGTTGCAACGGCAGTTCGTGGAGCGGGACCGGGCGGCATTGACTGAGCTAACAGCGTTGAACCGCGCAGCCAACCAGGCGGCACGAAGGCGAGTTGCGCAACGCTGCAGGGCGCGTGGTCACTGAGATCAATGCCCTGCAAGCACGATCGACACTTCAAATGAAATTAATGCTTCAAGCATTAGGCCATACACAAATGGGAATCATTCTTGTTTGTGTTAAAGTTTCTGAAGTTCTGTTGCGCCACCATGCCTCCCGCCCTCCCTTCTCCGATGCCTGCACGTCCCGTGTATGCGGTCGTGCGTGCGCCGCATGCCGGATTCAAGCTTCGGCGCCCGGTTTCAGCACCCAACGGGTTGCCGCCGCTCCAACGCCGTTGCGTGATTGGCGCGATTGCGCCGATCGCCGGCTGGGACTTCGGCGCCGATTGATTTCGATCTGGAGAACTGAGCATGACAACGGATTCCGCGCCGGGCATCGGCCACGAGCTGGCCGATGCCTCCAAGGCGGGCCTAACCCAGGTCGGCTTCATCAGCGAACCCGAAACCCCCTGAAAACCATGAACACCACGTTGACCTCTTCGACCGAAACCAGCTTGCGCGGAGGTGTGCCAGCGGCCGCCTCATTCGATGCCGCCGCCCCGTTGGCGCCTGACACCCAGGTGGCCCGCTTCTCCAGCGAACAGCTGTTGGGCGGCGCCAATGAAGTGCAGATCGAACATCACGGTGTGATGTATCGACTGCGCGTCACGGCGCTGGGCAAGCTGATCCTGACAAAGTAAACCAAGCAGCCTGATCGCCATGCTGCTGCGTTGCTGCTCCTTCCTGCACGCGTTCCATCGTGTTGCCACTGCCTGCCCGCGCTGCGGTTGATGGTCGTCGCTCATCAGCGCATCGCTCAAGCTCATCAATTTTCCAGAGTAAGGGCCGGCTTCTAACGGCTCAAAAAACGCCGTACAGACGGCATTCCCGTCTTGGCTTCGCGCATTGCTGCGCGAAGGCGAGCGCCGCGTCACGCCATGCGTTGCGCCTGCCGACGGCCTGCGTCCACCGGCCGCGCCCGCTTTCTCGTCACGGCAGCCACCATCGCCCTCGATCCGCCTTCATGACTCGACGGCACGCGCCTGATTCCCTTCGCGCCTTCCCAGCGCTTGTTTTTCCATCCCACGCTGCCAGCCATCGCCAGCCCGCAAACCCATTGAAAGCCCGTTTGACGCTGGTCATGCCCTGAACAATGACGTTTGCGATTTGCATCGCAAGCGGCGCCCCACTTTGGTTCTAACTCGACATCGACACGCCGCTTTGGCGATCGATGGATGGCCATTGGCGATGCAGGGCCCGACCTGGACGGCCTGTTCATCCGATTTATTTTTCACCAAAAACCTCATCCAGGAGAACCCCGTGAGCTACATCAAAAGCCGTCAGCATCCGACGCCGCGCCTATACCTTTTGGCCCACCCTGCGGCCGTGAGCCTGATGGCACTGGGCTGGCCGGCGGCAGCCCAGACCGCTCAGGCCGTCGAAGCCTCTGCCCAGCCTGAAACATCGAAAGAGGTGATGCTGCCTGTCGTGCGCGTGACCGGCACCAACGACCGCGTTGACAGCTTCAAGGCCGACAACGCCTCCAGCCCGAAGTTCACGCAGCCGCTGGTCGACACGCCGCAGACCATCACGGTGATCAAGAAGGAAGTGCTGCAGCAGCAAGTCGCGACCACACTGGCCGAAGCGCTGCGCAACACGCCGGGCATCACGATGCAGCTGGGCGAGAACGGCAACACGACGACCGGCGACTCGATCTTCATGCGCGGCTTCGACACGACGAACAGCATCTTTGTGGATGGCATCCGTGACCTCGGTGCGGTCTCGCGCGATGTCTTCAACATCGAGCAGGTCGAAGTGGTGAAGGGCCCGTCGGGCTCCGACAACGGCCGTGGCGCTTCGTCGGGCTACGTCAACCTCGTGTCGAAAACAGCGACCCGCGAAGCCTTCAACAACGGCAGCTTGACGGTGGGCACGGCCAGCCGCGTGCGTGCCACGGCCGATCTGAACCGCCCGCTGGAGCTGGGCATTCCTGGCTCGGCACTGCGCCTGAACGTCGTCGCGCAGGACTCCGGCACGCCCGGTCGCGACAAGGTCAAGAGGCAGCGTTTCGGCTTCGCGCCGTCGCTGGTGTTCGGCCTGGGCACGCCCACCCGCGCGACCTTCAACTACCTGTATGCCGATCAGAAGAACCTGCCGGATGGCGGCGTGTCGACTTATGGCCTGCCCGACTACCGATTCGGTAGCTTGCCGACCGGTCCTGCGGTCGGACGCAAGAACTTCTACGGATCGCCGGATGACTTCGATGACGTGACGCTGCACATGTTCACTGCGCGCATCGAACATGCATTCGCAACGGGAACGACGCTGCGCAACACCACGCGCCTGGGCCACACCGAGCAGGATTACCTGTTGACGGGTGTCAACGGCGTTTTGTTCGACCAGACCGCACAGCGCTTGTCTGTCCAGCGTTCACGTCAGGGCCGCCATCAGACCAACGAGATCCTGACCAACCAGACGAACCTGAGCACCGAGTTCGCCACCGCAGGACTCCGGCATTCGCTGTCGAGTGGTTTCGAATTCATCTACGAGCGCCAGAACCAGGCGAATGCCCAAACCCTGACCGAACTCAGCCGCACCGGCACGGCCTTGCCGACATCGCCGCTGGCACAGCCACGCGCCGACTTGTACAACCCCAGCACCGGCGATGCCTTTCTCTCGCCGCCGTTCAAAGGCGCTTATGCCAAGGGCAGCACGCTGAGCGCCGCTGTTTATGCCTTCGATACGCTGACCGTGTCAGACCACTGGCTGCTCAACGGGGGCGTGCGCTGGGAGAAGTTCCATACCGAGACCAACAGCTCGACCTTCACGGCAGCGTCGAACACCGGCGTCACGCCAGCGACCGCTGAAACGCTGGTACAGAACGCCCCGCTCGGTTTGACCGACAACCTGTTCAGCTGGAAGTTGGGCGCCGTGTTCAAGCCAACAAAGGACGGCAGCATCTACGCCACGGTGTCGAATTCATTCCAGCCGCCCGGGGGTGCCAGCTTTGCGCTCAGCAGCGCAGATAACAGCCAGGCGCGCCCCAACACCGAGCCGCAGGAAGGCAGCAACATCGAGATCGGTACGAAGTGGGATCTGTTCGGCGGCAAGCTCGCCGCGACCGCGGCGGTCTATCGCAGCGAGAACAAGAACGAGCTGGTGTCCGATGGCGCAAGCTCGCCCGTCTATACCCAAGTTGGCAAGCGCCGCGTCGATGGCGTTGAACTCGCCGTGGTCGGGCAAGTCACGCCGGCCTTGAACCTGAGCGCCGGTGTGGCCTACATGGACCCGAAGATCATTCGCGGCGTGCCGACAGGGGCGGGCGCGAACCAAGGCGGGCTGATCGTCTACTCGCCCAAAGTGACCTTCAGTTCCTGGGCGTCTTACAAGCTGCTGGGCAACTTGACCCTGGGCGGCGGCGTCCGCTATGTCGATGCGGTGGCGCGCACCAGCAACGTGGTCACGGCGACGACCACCAACCTGATCAACACCGAGTCGTACACGGTGGCCGATGCAATGGTGGCGTATGACATCAACAAGAACGTTTCGCTGCAGCTGAACGTGAACAACCTGTTCGACAAGGAGTACACCGCATCGGTCAACAATGGAGGTTCACGCTACAAGCCCGGCGAGCCGCGCAATGCCTTGTTGAGCGCGAACTTCAAGTATTGATGACCCCACCCGAAGCCTGTGCCTGATCTGCTGCACTTGCCTCACCTGTCGCTCAAGTGGGTGCCTTCGCGGGTGCATTCCGTGGACCGGCAAGCCGCCGCCACGGACGCCGGAATGGCAGCGGCGCGGCTCAGGCAAGGGTGGGCTTCGCACCCGATAGAGATTGACAGAGAGAGTTGACATGATGCTTCACGTGCCCGGCGTGCTGATGCCCGACCAGATCAGCGAGATCCGCGCAGCCCTGGATGCGGCCGACTGGAACGATGGCCGCGAGACGGTCGGCGCGCAGGGGGCGCAGGTCAAGCGCAATCGGCAACTGCCGGAGGCCGGGCCGTTGACGCAGCGCTTTGGCGCCGCGATCTTGAAGGCGCTGGAGGCGCATCCGCTGTTCGTATCAGCCGCGTTGCCGCTGCGTTATGTGCCGCCGCTGTTCAACCGCTATGAAGGCGGCGAGCACTACGGGCTGCATGTCGATGGCGCGGTGCGCGGCGTGCCGGGCACCAGCCTGCGGCTGCGCACCGATCTGTCTTGCACGCTCTTTCTGAGCGAGCCGGGCGACTACGAAGGCGGCGAGTTGGAGGTGATGGACACCTATGGCGCACACGAGGTCAAGCTGCCGGCGGGTGATTTGATCCTGTACCCATCGAGCAGCCTGCATCGCGTGCTTCCGGTGATCAGCGGCGCACGCATCTGCTCGTTCTTCTGGGTGCAAAGCATGGTGCGTGACGACAACCAGCGCAGCATGTTGTTCGAACTCGACCAGAATCTTCAGCGATTGCGCGCTCGCCACGGCGATCACGCGGAATTGGTGGCGCTGACCGGCCACTATCACAACCTGCTGCGGCTCTGGACCGAAGTCTGAGCCTTCAAGCGAGCCCTCGTCATCGTTCATGGATTCTTCAACGCCGCCCTCCGCCACCCCACCGCCGCCCGCGCAGCAGCGGGCTTACTGGCTCAAGACCTTGCATCAGTGGCACTGGATCAGCTCAGCGCTGAGCCTGGTCGCCTTGCTGCTGTTCACCGTCACCGGCTTCACGCTCAACCATGCCTCGCAGATCGAAGCGAAGCCTCAAGTGACGACGCTGCGCGAGCAGCTGCCGCCCTCGCTGTTGAAGCTGCTGACGCCGGCCTTGCAAGGCAAGGGCAAAGACAAAGACGGCGCGCCCTTGCCGAAGGCGATCGCCGATTGGATCGAGGGCCCACTGCATCTGGAGGTGGCGGGCCTGCCGGCCGAGTGGTCGGCTGACGAGATCTATCTCGCGCTGCCGCGGCCCGGTGGCGATGCCTGGCTGCGCATCGACCGGGCCGAAGGCTCGCTCGAATACGAGCGCACCGACCGCGGCTGGATCTCTTATCTGAATGACCTGCACAAAGGCCGCCACACCGGCGCCGCCTGGAGCTGGTTCATCGACTTGTTTGCTGCGGCCTGCCTGGTGTTCGCGATCACCGGCCTGCTCATCTTGAAGATGCATGCGGCCAAGCGGCCGAGCACCTGGCCGGTCATTGCGCTCGGGCTGGTGCTGCCGCTGCTGGTGGCCATCCTCTTCATCCACTGATTTTTCATTCACCGATTCATTCCATTCATTCCCGAAGGACTCACGATGACATTGCGCTATTCGATGGCCCTCAGCGCGGCCGCGGCCCTTTCGGCACCGGCCTTTGCGGCCGACGCCAATCTGAAGATCCAGCTGCCGCAACTGACGGTGGCCGAGTACCACCGCCCTTATGTCGCGGTGTGGATCGAGAAGGCCGACCAGAGCTTTGCCGGCAACCTGGCGCTCTGGTACGACATCAAGAAGCGCGACAACGGCGGCGCAAAGTGGCTCAAAGACATGCGCCAGTGGTGGCGCAAGAGCGGCCGCGATCTGCAAACGCCGATCGATGGCGTGAGCGCCGCGACCCGCGCGCCGGGCGAGCAGATGTTGACGGTGGGCAGCGCGAACGCCTTGTCGGGCCTGGCGCCCGGCAGCTATCAAGTGGTCGTGGAAGCGGCGCGCGAGAACGGTGGCCGTGAAGTGCTGCGTGTGCCCTTCGACTGGCCGGCCAAATCGGCGCAGACCTTGAAGGCCCAAGGCGAACACGAGTTGGGCGCAGTCGCGCTCGAACTGAAACCCTGATCGATCGAGAGCCCACATGAAAACCCCTTTTCTGATCGGCGCACCGTTGCTGGCGCTGCTGGCTTTGCTGTCGGGCCCGGCGCAAGCGCACCGCACCTGGCTCGTGCCTTCGGCCACCCTCGTCAACGGCAAGGAGCCGGCGGTCACGGTGGATGCCGCCGTCTCTGAAGACCTGTTCGAGTACGACACCAACGCCTTGCCGCTGGACGGCCTGTCGGTCATCGCGCCCGACGGCAGCAAGCTCGCGCCTGAGAGCCTTGCGACGGCGCGCCGCCGCAGCAGCTTCGATGTGAAGCTCGTGCAGACTGGCACCTACCGCATCGTCAACTTCAGCGAAACGGCCAGCGCGAGCTATAAGCTGGGCGGTGAAGTGAAGCGTTGGCGCGGCAGCATCGATGCAGTGACCCAAGAGATTCCGGCGAATGCCGAAGGCTTGCAGATCACGCGGATGCAGAACCGGGTGGAGACCTATGTCACCCATGACAATCAATCAGACACCCAGCCCGATGTGTTCAACAGCAAGGCCTTCGCGCCGCAAGGCGTCGGGCTGGAGCTGATCCCGCTGACCTCGCCGACCGACTTGAGCGCCGGTGACAGGTCGCGCTTTCGCTTGTTGCTCGATGGCAAGCCTTCGGCCGGTACCGACGTGACCATCCTGCGGGGTGGCAACCGTTATCGCTACAAGCTCGGTGAGATTGCGCTGAAGACCAATGAGCAAGGCGAGTTCAGCGTGCAATGGCCCGAAGCCGGCCGCTACTGGATGGGCGCGTCTTTCGGCGCGCGCGGTGCCGACGGTGCACCGCCGGCTCGCCGCGCCAGCGTCAGCGCGACGGTTGAAGTGCTGCCACAGTAAGACTCGCGGCATGAGCTTCTTTGCTGCGCCGGCCGAGCCGCGCGTGCTGATCCCGCTGTCGATCGGCACGCGGGCGCCGGCGTTGGGCGGCGTGGTCCATGCGCTGGCCGGCGCCACGATGGGCACGACCTGGTCGGTGCGGCTGGTCGGTTCGCCAGGTTTGCCGATCGCGCCGATCCGCGATGCCATCGAGCGCGAGCTCGACCTGATCGTTGCGCAGATGAGCCCCTGGGAAGCGGCCTCCGACATCGGCCGCTTCAACCGCGCCGCGCCCGGCCGATGGCAAACACTGCCGGCCGAATTTGCCGAGGTGCTGCAGTGCGCGCTGAGCGTGGCTCGCGACAGCGGCGGTGCCTACGATCCGGCTGCGGGTGCGATCGTCAACGCCTGGGGCTTCGGCCCCGAGCGGCGCTACAACGAGCCGGGGTTCACGCCGCCTGGTGACGAAGACATCGCCGATGCCTTGGCCTTGAGCGGCTGGCAGCGCTTGGCCTTCGATGCCGCGCCGCGCCGCGTGCGGCAACCCGGCGGTTTGCAGCTCGACCTGTCGGCCATCGCGAAAGGCTACGCCGTCGATCGCATCGCGCAGTTGTTGCCCGAGCGCTTTGGCATCGAAGACCTGTTGGTCGAAGTGGGCGGCGAGCTGCGCGGCATCGGCCTGAAGCCCGACGGCCAGCCTTGGTGGGTGGCCCTGGAGGCCGCGCCGCGCTGGCACGACGGCGGTTGGCAGCCCGACCCCTCGCAGCCGGCCACGCGCATCGCACTGCATGGCTTGAGCGTTGCGACTTCCGGTGAGCACCGGCGTTTTTTCAAGCGCGCGGATCGGCATTTCGCGCACACCATCGATCCGCGCCATGGCCGGCCGGTGGCGCATGGCGTCGCGCTCGTCACCGTGCTGCATGCGTCGTGCATGTGCGCCGATGCCTTGTCGACCGCGCTCACGGTGTTGGGCGTTGAAGAGGGTTTGGCCTTCGCCGAGCAGCGAGACATCGCCGCACTGTTCGTCACGCGCGAGGCCAATGGCCGTTTGCAAGAGCATCTGAGCAGCGCCTTGGTAGCGCTGGCTTGATCTTGTCGTTTGCTTTGCTTCGCTTCGCTTCGCCACTCGGTTGGGTATTCGGGCTCGGTCTGCGGCCCTGATTCCTTTGTTTTGTCTTGCTGCTGTCTCCGTCGCTTCGTCTGTTGATCCGTGAATCCCCTGTCCGCCTGGAACCCCGCACTGCTGCGTGCTTTGGCCGCAGGTGCGGTCGTATTCGCCTACGCCGTCTTGTGCGGCTTCATCATTTGGCGCGAGCGCCGAGCGCGCCGTGCGGCGGCGTTGGAACGGGCCGCACTGGCGCCGGCGGTGGGCGATGCTCAAGCCGACGGGCCGGTCTGGCTGATTGCTTTTGCGAGCCAGACTGGCTTCGCCGAACAGATCGCATGGCAAAGCGCGCGGCTCTTTCACACCGCAGGCGTGCCAGTGCGTTTGCTGGCGTTGGGCGAGCTGACGCTTCAAGAACTGGCACGCACCGAACGCGCGCTCTTCATCGTCAGCACTTATGGCGAAGGTGATGCGCCCGATAACGCGGCGCGCTTTGCACAGGCGATGACGTTCGCCGCACCGCTTGCGAACCTGCATCACGCGGTGCTGGCCTTGGGCGACCGCGGCTATGCGCAGTTCTGCGGCTTTGGCCGGCGCGTTGACGCGTGGCTGCAAGCGCAAGGTGCGACGCGGCTGTTCGATCGCATCGAACTCGACAACGAAGACCCGGCCGCATGGCAAGCCTGGCAGCGCCATGTCGCACATCTGGCCGGTACGGTCGATCTGCCGGATTGGCAGGCGCCGGCCTTTGAAGACTGGCGCCTGGTTTCGCGCCGCGTGCTCAACCCCGGCAGCCTGGGCGCACCGGTCTGCCATCTCGAACTCGAACCGATGAACGGCGCGTTGCCGGATTGGCAGGCCGGTGATCTGGTGCAGGTGCGTGCGCCCGATGACGCCGCCCGGCCGCGTGAATACACGATCGCCTCGGTGCCATCCGCGGGCTCATTGCAACTGATGGTGCGGCTGGAGCGGCATGCCGATGGCGCGTTCGGCTGTGCGTCGGGTTGGCTCACAACCCAACTGCAAGTGGGCGATGGGGTGCCGCTGCGGCTGCGCACACATGCCAGTTTCCGCATCGGCGGCAATGCATCGCGGCCGCTGTTATTGATCGGCAATGGCACCGGCCTGGCCGGTTTGCGTGCTCATCTGATGGCGCGGGCCGGCACGCCTGATGCGCCGCCGGCGTGGTTGCTGTTCGGTGAACGGCAGTCGGCCCACGATCGCCACTACGCCGACGAGATCGCGGCATGGCAAGCCGAGGGCGTGCTGGCGCAGGTCGATTGGGTGTTCTCGCGCGATCAACCCGAGCGCCTGCATGTGCAGCATCGGCTGATCGAACAGGCCCCGCGTGTGCGCGAATGGGTGGCCGATGGCGCAGCCATCTATGTCTGCGGCAGCCTGCAAGGCATGGCCGGGGCCGTCGACGCCGCGCTGGCGGAAATCCTCGGCGCCGAGAATCTGGCCGCTTTGGCCGAGGCTGGGCGTTATCGGCGCGACGTCTATTGATGACGCCGAGGCGGAACGGGCGGGCCGATCGTTCGGTGCTCGACCCATTCGCCGACCCGTGGCAGCTTTCATTTCTTGACACACTGAGCCGGGCCGGCCATCCAACGAAAGCAGGGATGACCGGCGCTTGGGTTGCGGGCTTCAGCTTTTGCGGCCCGCCCTCTCGTCATTCATCGCGTCATTCATCGCGTCAGTCAGGCGCTGATCTTCGTGCCCAGAACCACCAGGAATTGCGCCAGCCAGGCGGCATGTGCAGGCCATGCTGGCGCGGTGACGAGCTTGCCATCGGTGACGGCCTGATCCACTTCGATGGCTGCGTAATGGCCGCCCGCGAGTTCGACCTCGGCCGCGCAAGCCGGATACGCCGAGACGCGCTTGCCGCGAATCACGCCCGCCGCCGCGAGCAATTGCGCGCCATGGCAGACCGCAGCGATCGGTTTGTCGCTGCGTGAAAAGTGCTGAACGGCGGCAATCACCTTCGGGTTCATGCGGAGGTATTCGGGCGATCGGCCGCCTGGAATCACGAGCGCGTCGTAGTCCTCGGGCTTCACCGCATCGAAGCTCGCGTTGAGCGTGAAGCGGTGGCCGGGCTTCTCGGAATAGGTTTGGTGGCCTTCGAAATCGTGCACGGCGGTCATCACATGGTCGCCCGCTTTCTTGTCAGGGCACACCGCATGGACCGTGTGGCCCACCATCTGCAGCGCCTGGAACGGCACCATCGTTTCGTAGTCTTCAACGAAATCGCCGACCAGCATCAGGATCTTCTTGCCCATCTTCATCTCCTGCGAAGCGACGACACCGCACCATGCGATGTCTGTCGAGAGGCATTGTGAAAGCCTGCGCGCCTGATGTCTTGCAAAGAGCTAACGTCCTGCTTGCAATGCATGATGTTCAGGCATCGATGCCTCAGTGATGGGGGGCTACGACAAAAGGCCGTCGTATAGCGGATGAATGGCTGTTTTACCTGTGAAAACTGCTTCTCAGCGCAGCACTCTCGCAGTAGTATTCGGTCCGCGCGTGGTCCATGGAGAACAGAGAGCTCATGCGGCTCTCACCCAACACGGGCACATCAACAACTCATTTGATGGAGAAATTCAAAATGGCAACTGCGAAACCAGCCCCAAAGAAAGTGGCTGCAGCGAAGAAAGCGGCGCCGGCTAAGAAGGCCGCTCCCGCAAAAAAGGTAGCCGCAACGACGGCAACCGACAAGGTGGCCCCGGTCAAGAAAGTCGCGGCAAAGAAGGCGGCTGACCCCGCCAAGAAGCGCACTCCCAATGCTGCCTTCATGAAGGCCATGACCCCGAGCCCAGCACTCGCCGCCATCATTGGCGCGACGCCGGTGCCTCGCACGGAAGTGACCAAGAAGGTGTGGGAGTACATCAAGAAGAACGATCTTCAAGATGCATCGAAGCGCACGATGATCAATGCCGATGCCAAGCTGAAGGAAATCTTCAAGAAGGCTCAAGTCTCGATGTTCGAGATGACCAAGCTGATCAACGGCCACCTGAAGTAAGTTGCGGGCTTTGTCCCGATGAGAGAGCCGGTGCTTTGCACCGGCTTTTTTCATGGGCGACGGGCTTTCGATGGGCGCGCTGAAGGCACACCACCGATGCGCGCAAAGCGAGGCGTGGCGCGGCTTGGCGATGAGTTGAACGATGGGCCGGGTGACGGCCGATGGCGGCTTGGCAATGCTTGCGCGCCATGCATTGGTGTCGCACCGCTTGCTTGCGGCCGGGGTTGCCGAAAGGTTCAACGCGGGCCGCGACGAGCTTTCAGCGCGTGCAGTGCGAAGGCACGTTCAGCACTTCACCCAGCCCGATCAGCATCTGCGCGATGTTGATCGGCTTGGTCCAGTAGCCGTCGAATCCGGCCGCCATCGCGGCATCGATCTGCGTTTGCATCGCATCGGCCGACAGCGCGATGCACTGCAGGCCATGCGTGGCCGGATCGCGGCGCAAGGCTTCAATCAACTGCAGCCCGTTCATGTCGGGCAGGTTCATGTCGATCAGCAACAGGTCATGGTGGCTGGCCTTGGCGCTGACCAAACCGGTCTGCCCATCGGCTGCGATCTGCAGCTCCCATTGCGGCCGTGCCTTGAACATCTCCTGCAACAGCAGCACGTTCAGCGGCTCGTCTTCTATATAGAGAACACGCCGGCGCGGCGACGCCGAGGGTGGCAGCGGCAAGGCCATGGCCACCGGAGCCTGCGCGTCGACCGGTGGTGCCGTGCTCGCGGGCAGCGAGAAGGTGAAGGTCGAACCGATGCCGGGTTCGCTGTGCAGCGCAAGCCCGCCCTTCATCGCGGTGGCCAGTTCCAGCGCGATCACCAGGCCGAGACCGGTGCCTTCGACGCGGCGATGCTCGGCACCCAATCGATGGAATGGCTGGAACAGATGCGCTTGTTGCTCGGGCGTCAGGCCTTCGCCGTCATCACGGATCACCACGCGTGCCCAGCCGTCGCTCGTGTCGAAGGCAATGCGCACCGCACCACCGGGCCGGTTGTATTTGATGGCATTCGACAGCAGGTTCAACAGCACCTGTTCAACGGCGCGTGGGTCGCCAATGGCCCACAGGCTTTGGGTGGGCCGCGGCATCAGCTGCATGCCGGTGCTGTCGGCCAACGGCTGGATCAGCGCAAGACAGTCATTGAGCGTGGCTCCCACATCGACCGGCAGCGCTTGCAGCGAGAAGTCTTCCTGCTCAATGCGCGCGAGCTTGAGCATGTCGTTGATCAGCTCCAGCAGATGCCGGCCCGCACGCAGCACGCTGTCAAGCCGCCGCGCCTGCTCGCTCGCCAGAGGTTGGATGCGGTCGATCGCCATCAGCTGCGCGAAGCCGAGGATGCCGTTCAAGGGCGTGCGCAACTCGTGGCTCACGCGCGAAAGGAATTCGCTCTTGGCGCGGCTGGTGCGTTCGGCCGCTTCCTTGTCACGTTGAAGTTGTTCGTGCACGGCTTGCTGTGTCACATCGCGGCAGGTGCCGACCATGCCGTCGACCCGCCCGTCATTGAAGGTGCAACGCGCAAGAATTTCCAGGGTGCGCTCGCGGCCATCGGGCAGCACCAGCCGATAACGCGAATCGAGCTTCCCCAGCTTCGACAGCGCTTGTTGCACCGCCGCTTCGGCGAACGCGCGGTCGTCGGGATGGATGGAGGCCACCCAATCGGCGAGCGTGAAGTGCGGTTGCGGAAAGCTCAAGCCGTGGTTGACGCAAGCCCGCGGGTCGAAGGTGACGAGCCCGTTGTGCAGGTTGAACTGCGCAATGCCGATGCCCGCCGCCGAAGCTGCCATGTCCCAGCGCTCATCGCTGCTGCGCAGCGCCAGCTCAATCTCCTTGCGTGCCGTCACGTCGGCGGTGAAGCCGTGCCACAAGGTGCCGCCATCCGGGTGCAGCTCCGGTGTGGCGCGTGTTTCGAGCCAGCGCACATCGCCATGCTCGTCGCGCACGCGGTATTCGCGTTGCCACGGCGTCAGCGTCAGGCCGGCGTCGATCAGGCTGCGCATGAAGCCTTCATCGTCGTCGGGATGCACCGAGTGCAGCAAGCCGGTGGCGTGCCCGATCTCGCCGGGCGGTGGAAGCGACGGGCCGAAGAGGTCGCGCGATGCGTCGCTCGCATACGAATAGTGGATGTGCCCATCGGGCTGCAGATGAAACTGGAAGATCACGCCCGGCACCTGGGCCGACAGCTTGCGCAGCAGCCGGGCCTGGCTGTGCGTCTGCCGTTCGTTCGTGATGCGCGCCGAGACGTCGCGCGCAGTGCCGCGATAACCGGCAAAGCGGCCTTGCGCGTCAAAGCGCGGCACGGCACTGCGCGAGATCTGCAGCGTGCCGCGTGCGCTCGCCTTGTCGGTGATCACGCGGCTGAAGGCCTGGTGCTGGCGCAGCAGATCACGAAAGCTTTGGCCGTCGGCCAAGGGCTGGCCGAGGCCGTCGAGCAGCGGCGCGTCTTCGACAAGTTGGCCTTTCAAGGTGACTGATGCCGCACCGGTCAATGCCTCGAATGTGCCTGACACCCAGGTGTAGCGCAGTGCGGCATCGGTCTCCCACATCCAGTCACCGCAGGCACGGGCGAAGTCGATCAGCCGAGAACGTTCGTCATCGAGCAATGCGGCGCGGCTGCGGCCCTGAAGCAAGGCGATGGCCACACGCGCCATGCGCGCCAGCGCGGCGTGCTGAGCGGTGCTCAAGCTGCGGGCGAGGGTGTCGATGACATACAGCGTACCGACGTTTACACCGTTCAGGCTCAAGGGTTGCGCGGCATAGAGGCGAACGTGAGGCGGGCCGGTCACGAAAGGGTTGTCGGCAAAGCGCGGGTCTTGCGTGGCATCCGGCACTTCGAACCGGCCGGCGCCGGCGATCGCATGGCCGCAAAACGACAAGGCTCTTGGTGATTCACGCGGCGCGCCGATCGCATGGCCATGAACAGCCTTGAACCATTGGCGCTCGGCATCTACCAGGCTCAGCGCCGCCATCGGGCAATCGGTCAGCTCGGCGACGCAGGCAACCAGTGCATCGAAGCTCTCTTCGGCATCGCTGTCCAGAACGCCCAATGACTGCAGCGTGGCCAGTCGGCGGGCTTCGTCAACGATCAGCGGTGGGGGCTGCATAACGAAATTAAAGAGCGCAGCCTAGAGGCGCGGCGCGCAGGTGCCCTGAGTGCCGAATCGGCGGCCATGCTCATCGGTTGGACAAGCCAGCGTTTCATGCGAGGAGGCGGGCGCAGCGCATGGCCGATTGTCAAACAGCCTGCGGCGTTTGTGCTGCACTTTTTGAGCGGCTCGTTGCAGGCCCGGAGTGGCGTGGCAGCTGTCGCTCGCGACGCTGGTGCGATGCCCGATGTGGCCTGTGTGGACAGGTGTAGGGCAAGTCCGACGCGATGTGCCCCGCTTGTCCGGCATACCTGGCCCGCGTCAGTGCCTAATCTTCAGTCGTTGTCGATTCGATGCAGGTGCATTGCGAAGACACAGCTAACTTCAATCTTTATAGGAGACATCCCATGACCCCACGTTTCACGCTCTCGAATACCGCCCGTGCCCTGATCTCGCTGTGCGGCGCCTTCGCGTTCGCAACCGGCGCCATGGCCGCTGGCGACAAATCCATGTATGACCAAGCCAAGGCTTCGGCCAAGTCGACCTATGAATCGGCCCACAAGCAATGCGAGTCCATGTCCGGCAATGCCAAGGACGTTTGCGTCGCCGAAGCCAAGGCGGCCCGCAAGAAGACCGAAGTGATGGCCGAAGCCGATTACAAGGGCACGCCGAAGGCTCATCATGACGCCAAGGTCGACGTGGCAAAGGCCGAGTACGACGTGGCCAAGGAAAAGTGCGACGACAAGGCCGGCAATGACAAGGATGTCTGCGTGAAGGAAGCCAAAGCCATGCTGGAAAAGGTAAAGGCCGATGCCAAGGCTGAAAACGAAATGAAGAAGGCTCACAACGAAGCCACCGATGACAAGCGCACTGCCGAATACAAGGTCGCCAAGGAAAAGTGCGACGCATTGGCAGGTGACGCGAAGACGGTTTGCGTGAACGACGCCAAGTCCAAGTACAACATGTAATCAACGGGTGATGAAATGACGGCGCAGGGCTTGGGTGACCGGGCCTGGCGCCGTTGTGGCTGGGGCTTCGTCGCGCCACCACGCTTTTTCTAACTCAATTCCTGCTTGCACTCTCCATGGACTTCATTTTTGCCGCGGTCGCCGCGACCTTCATCGGTGTCGCCTTGTTGGCCATACTGGTGTCGATGATCGTGCACCCCCGGGTGGGCCAGCTGATCTCGGATGATTGGGTGCCCGACGCGGTGCCGGACGAAGGGGATCGCAGACGAAACGCCGGCCGTTGAGGCGCCGCCGAAACCGCATCAGTACCGAACGACCTGGCCCGCATCAACGTGGATTGAATCTGGATTGAAGCGCTGACGCTTCAGGTGAGCGGTGTCTGCGAACGCCGCCTTTCCGAGGATTCCAGGATCGACTGCCTTCAGCCCGCTTGCCGCGGGCTGAAGTCGTTGCGTTATTTCTTCAGTAGCGGTTTCAGATAACGCCCGGTGAAGCTGGCTGGCGTGGCCGCTACCTGTTCCGGCGTGCCTGCGGCTACCACCTCGCCGCCGCCCGCGCCGCCTTCGGGCCCCATGTCGATCAGCCAGTCGGCGGTCTTGATGACGTCCAGGTTGTGTTCGATCACAACGATGGTGTTGCCCGCATCACGCAGTTGGTGCAGCACCTTCAACAGCAGGTCGATGTCGGCAAAGTGCAGGCCAGTGGTCGGCTCATCGAGGATGTAGAGCGTGCGGCCGGTGTCGCGCTTCGAGAGTTCGAGTGCCAGCTTCACGCGCTGGGCTTCGCCGCCCGACAGCGTGGTCGCGCTCTGGCCGAGGCGGATGTAGCCGAGGCCGACATCGAGCAAGGTCTGCAGCTTGCGCGCGATGTTGGGCACCGCGTTGAAATAAGCGTGGGCGTCTTCCACCGTCAGGCCCAGTACGTCGGTGATGTTCTTGCCCTTGTAGAGCACCTCCAGCGTTTCGCGGTTGTAGCGCTTGCCGTGGCATACATCGCAAGGCACGTAAACGTCGGGCAGAAAGTGCATCTCGACCTTCAGCACGCCGTCGCCCTGGCAGGCTTCGCAGCGCCCGCCCGCCACGTTGAAGCTGAAGCGGCCGGGGCCATAGCCGCGCTCGCGGGCCGTCGGCACTTCGGCGAACAGCTCGCGGATCGGCGTGAACATGCCGGTGTAGGTCGCCGGGTTGCTGCGAGGCGTGCGCCCGATCGGGCTTTGGTCGACGTTGATGACTTTGTCAAAAGCGTCGAGGCCCGAAATGTCATCGTGGGCTTCGGGCTCGTCGTGGCTGTTGTAGAGCTTGCGGGCGACCGCTGCGTACAGCGTGTCGTTGACCAGGGTCGATTTGCCCGAGCCCGACACGCCGGTCACGCAGGTCAACAGGCCCACGGGGATGTCGACCGTCACGCCCTTCAGGTTGTTGCCTCGCGCATTGACGATGCGCAGGTGCGAGCCTTCGCCAGTGGCGGGTTTGTTGCGCCGTTTCGGCACCGCGATGCGCAGCACTTGCGACAGATACCGGCCGGTCAGCGATTCGGCGTTGTCGGCCACCTGCTGCGGCGTGCCGAAGGCCATCACGCGGCCACCGTGCACGCCGGCGCCCGGGCCCATGTCGATCACATGATCGGCGGCGCGGATCGCGTCTTCATCGTGCTCGACCACCAGCACGCTGTTGCCGAGGTCGCGCAGATGGCGCAGCGTGCCGATCAGCCGGTCGTTGTCACGCTGATGCAGGCCGATGCTCGGCTCGTCCAATACATACATCACGCCGGTCAGGCCCGAGCCGATCTGCGAGGCCAGGCGAATGCGCTGCGACTCGCCGCCCGACAAGGTGTCGGCGCTGCGGTCCAGGCTCAGGTAATTCAGGCCGACATCGTTCAGGAACTTCAGCCGCGAGCGGATCTCGCGAATCACCTTGTCGGCGATCTCGGCCTTCGCGCCCTTCAGCTTCAGCGATTCGAAGTAGCTCAGGCACTCGCGCAACGTGAAGTGCTCGACGCGGTAGATCGGCTCGCCGCGCTGATCGCCCGCGCCTTGCAGAAACACATGCCGCGCTTCGCTGCGCAGCCGCGTGCCTTCGCAGTCAGGGCAGGGCTGGGCCGCTTGGTAGCGCGACAGGTCTTCGCGCACCGCCGCCGAGTCCGTTTCCTTGTAGCGGCGTTCGAGGTTCGGAATGATCCCTTCGAAGGGATGCTGGCGCTTGACGCTGCGCATCTTGCCTTTCGCGCCTTCGGCCTCGTAGACGAACTCGATCTCTTCATTGCCTGAGCCGTACAGCAAGGCCTTTTGCGCCTTCTTCGGCAGGTTCTCGAAGGGCTTGTCGATGTCGAAGCCGTAATGAGTGGCCACGCTTTCCAGCAGCGAGAAGGTGTAGCCGTTGCGCCGGTCCCAGCCCTTAACGGCACCGCTGGCCAGGCTCAGCGACGGGAAGGCGACGACGCGGTCGGCATCAAACGCGGTGACCTGGCCCAAGCCGTCGCAGGTCGGGCAGGCGCCAACCGGCGAGTTGAACGAGAACAGCCGTGGTTCCAGCTCGCTCAGCGAGTAATTGCAGATCGGGCAGGCGAACTTGCTGCTGAAAAGCTGCTCGCGGCCGTTGTCCATCTCGAGCGTCATCGCGCGGCCATCGGCCACGCGCATCGCGGCCTCGAAGCTTTCTGCCAGGCGCTGCCGCAAGCCGGCGCCGGGGTCGCTCAACGCGCCGGGCGGGGCTGAGGGGTCGTCGGCGGCCGGGCCAGGCGCCTGCACCTTGACGCGGTCGATCACGACGTCGATGTCGTGCTTCTCGGTCTTCTTCAGCTTGGGCACGTCGGCCGCATCGAAGGTCTTGCCGTCGATGCGAAAGCGAACATAACCTTGCGCTTGCATGTTGGCGAAGAGATCGGCGAACTCGCCCTTGCGGTCACGCACGACCGGCGCCAGCACCATCAGCTTGGTCTCGGCCGGCAGCGCCAAGGTGGCATCGACCATCTGGCTGACGCTCTGCGCCTGCAGCGGCAAATCGTGGATCGGGCAAAACGGCGTGCCGGCGCGGGCGTAAAGCAGGCGCAGGTAATCGTGGATCTCGGTCACGGTGCCGACCGTGGAGCGCGGGTTGTGGCTGGTCGCCTTTTGCTCGATGCTGATCGCCGGGCTCAGGCCTTCGATCACGTCGACATCGGGCTTGTCCATCAGCTGCAGGAACTGCCGCGCATAGGCGCTCAGGCTTTCGACGTAGCGGCGCTGGCCTTCGGCATACAGCGTGTCGAAGGCCAGGCTCGACTTGCCCGAGCCGCTCAAGCCGGTGATCACCACCAACTGGTTGCGCGGGATGTCGACGTCGATGTTTTTCAGGTTGTGGGTGCGCGCGCCCCGCACGCGGATCAACGGGGCTTCGGCAGCGGAAACGGGTGCGGGCTTGGGAGGCGGCATCGGGCGGCGGCGAAACGAAAGATGATAGCGGCGGGTCTTGTCAGCCCCACTGACAAGAGACCGTGCGCAGCACTTGGTGACCTGCGCAAAGCCCCGGCCCGTTGAAGGCTCATGGCGCCGCGGCGTCCATCGCCGCACGCAACGCGGTCAAGGTGTTCCCGCCGACGCGGGCCTTCCAGGTGCCGCCGTCATGGCGCCAGATCAGGCCTTGATCGGTCAGCCGCAGGGTGTGGGCGATGCGCCCTTCTTTCAATAGATGCAGCTCGCGCGCGGCCGGCCCGGTGCTGGCGGCCGAGAGGCCCGAGGGCGCCCAGCTTGCCGACGCAAGGCTGCTGTCCAACTGCGCCAGCCAGGCCTGCACGGCCGAGTCCATCGAATGCACGGGCTCATCGCTGCCACGCTGCCAGGCCCAGCGCGCCGGCTCGCGGGCGATCTGGCTGCGCAAGGCGGCCAGCGTGCGGGCATCTCTGGTGTTATGCAGGCGGCTTGGCTCGGTTTCTGTGCTGGCTCCTGCTGCAGTGGCGAATTGGCTGTCGGCCCACTCGATCGGCTTGGCGGCGCGCCGCAGCTGGGCCGTCGAAGCCGCGCGCGGCGCCTGCGTGATCGACAGGCCCTCGCGTTGAGGCGATGGGGCTTCACGGGCTTCGGCCACCGTATCGGCGGGGGCAGGGGGCGACTGCGCCGGCTCCGCCGTGACACGAGGCGACCATGCCGTTGCGGCAGGCGCTTCGGGACGTGGTGGTGATGGGGGCTGCGGCGGCGGTTCGGCCTTCGCGGTGATCGCTTCGTCAGGCCGAGCGCTGGTCGGATCGACGGGCTGCCCGCTGTTCACGCGATGGGCCGGCCGCGCGGCCTCGCTCGCATCGACGCGGCGTTCCACGGGCTCGGCCGCCGGCGGCGCGCGGCGCTTGGCGGTAGCAAGAGGCGGCTGTGTTGATGCGGGCTGC
>CAXTCD010000057.1:0-24559 GCA_964242145.1 uncultured Rhizobacter sp. | reverse complement strand
ACCTGGCGGCCGTCAGCCTTTCCGTCGGGCTCGTGAGCCCGCCCTCGCCCGGCCCGATGTCGGGCGCGACATCAGCGCCCGAAGGCTGCGCGCCGCGCGGCGCCGACACCGGCGCGATCGTGCGGCCGCCCGGCGTGGGCATGATGAAGGTGCGGCCGCTGTCGATGTCGGCAAACGGATCGTCAGAGTTCGGTGTACTCATTCGCTGAACAGCTCAATGTTGATGCGCTTGCGTCGTGGCCCAGGTGCGCTTCGATGGATGCGCTTCGACGCGGCGTCGGGCCCACGCTGCGGCGGCAAGCGGCCCTGCCCCGCTACTTGCGGATGGCCCACAGTTCCAGCTCCAGCCCGGGGAAATCGCCCGAGATGTGCATCGCCATGCTGCCGTTCTGCTCGATCGGCTTCCACAGCTCGCCGCCACGGTCGAGTTCGAAATAAAAGTACCCGGCATGGAAAGGCAGCTGGCGCGGCGCGACCGGCAGCGAGCGCAGCCCGATGCCGGGCAGCTGCAGGTTCACCAGATCGCGGATCTTGTCGACCGGGCCAAGCTTGGTCTGCGCCGGGAAGCGCTGGCGCAGCTGCTCGCCCGGCACCTGCGCATTGACGGCCAGCACAAAGGTTCCGGTGCGAACCAATTCCAGGTCGTTGACCACCGCGGTGCGCACGCCGTATTTGCGATCGATCAGTTCGATCTGCAGCGCGTTTTGCTCCAGTACCGCGGTCAGCATGCGCCGCAGTTCATCGAACACCGGCGTGAAGGTGCGCAGCAAATCGTCATGCCGATAAGCCGGAAACTCCGGCGGGCGGCGCGTGTTGCTGGCCAGCGTGGCCAGGTCGCCGGCCAGGCGCAGGCAATCGCGGTGCAGCTCCTTCGGATGCGCATTGGGCGTCGCAGCATGCTGGCTGAAGATTGGCTCGTTGCGGTTCAGCGTTTGCAGCATCAGGAAATCGGCCAGCTCCGAGACGCCGTGGCTGAGCTGGCCCATGCGGCCGGCCAGCGCCTGCGCGCGCTGCAGGACCAGGCCGTGCAGCAGCGAGGCATTCGCCGACAGCTGCGCGGTCGCGTCGATCGCCACCTGCGGCGCAATGTAGCTGCGCTCGAGCGTCACCTGCCCATCGCTGCGCCGCTCGGCCACGCGCGCCACACCGATCAGCGCATGTGCCTCGTTGGCTTCTTTCGCCCGCAGCAAGCGCAGCTTCAGCCGGCCGGTCTGGATGGTGGTGGGTTCGTCGGTGGCGTCGGTGTTGTCGCGCACCTCTTCTTCAACCGCTTCGAAGCGCGCCAGATCGCCCCCCTCGCCACCGCCGAAGTCGACTTCGTTCAGCCCTTCGCGCTGCAGCGGCAACGCGAGATAAATCAGCTCGCCTTTCACATCGGCCGGCACGTCCAGCGGTGCCGGCAGCGGGTCGAGCTGCGGCATCGAGAACGGCGTGCCATCGGGCAGCAGGCCGCTGGCGCGGGCGATGCCCAGCTTGCCGAGCGACAGCAGGCCTTCATCGAGTTCCAGTTCGGTGAAGCCCCAGGCGAAAGGCGTGACGCCGCGCAGGCGTGCATCGACCAGCCGCTCGAGGTAGCGGGTTTCCTGCTGGAAATGATGGGGCTGCAAGAACATGCCCGAGGACCAGACGACCTTCGCGCGCCAGCTCATCCTTGTGTGCCCAGGTAGAAGTTCATCGGCTTGGAATTACGGTGCGCCAGCTTCACGGCGCAGTGCGCTTGGCTTGCACCGAGATGTCGTCGAGGCTGATCGACACCGCGTTCTTCTTGCCCGCGGCCACCGGCACCACGGCGCGCCAGCCAGCACGCTCCAGTTCGCGGAACGCGCCGACCACGCCGATGAATTTGGTATCGGCCGACAAGGTCTTGTTCAGCGGCTTGCTTTCGCCGGGGCGCAGCACCATCTCTTCGCGGTTCACGAGTTCGGTGCCGAGCGTGGCCGTTTCGTTATCGAACAGCGAGACGAAATCGGCCTGCTCGAAATTCGTCGATGACTTCAACTCGTAGACGCGCACGACCACCGGGGACGGGCGGCGGTGCGAATCCGGGTTGATGCGCGCACCGGCCGCCAGGTTGGCCTTGAGCACGGCCGGGCCGCTGGAGCAGCCGCTGGTCAGCGCCGCGACGACCAAGGCCACGCCGATCAGCAGCCGGGATGAAGAAAACGAAAGACAGGTCAGTTGCATGGGTTGGTGCCGAATCAATGCCCAAGCCGCCGGACGGGCTTGGCCGTCAGCAGAATAGCGGCGCCGTTTGCTCCCACCGCGTGACTTAGGTAATCCCAGGGAGCCGCACCGGTGCTTCGAAGCGCCCCTGCGCCGCCAGGCCATTGCTGATCAATGACGGCGAGTTCTGCAGCAACGACGAATGATCGATCCGCATGCCAACGGAAAATGCCCTGTCAAAGCCATGCTGTCGAAGCGATCTCCCATCGCATATCGATCACCGGCACCGCTACCATGTCGCCATGCTCGCGAACGCCCTCGCCCTCACCGTTCTAGTCATCTGCCTCGTCCTGATGGTGAGGCTGATGCTCAGCGCATCCTGGCGTTACCGATTCGACTTCACGCTCAAACGATGGACGCATGCGATGCGCCGCCGGTCGCTGTCACTGTGGCACTGGCGCTCATCACGCAAAGACGCAGCCCGCGTCGCGGAAGATGCCATCCGCCGTGCACGCGAGGGCGGCACCTGGGAAGGCAACGTCTACAAGCCGAAATCGTTTCGTCGGCCGCGCAAGCCGCATTGAAGGCTTCGATTCGGCATCGAACGCCGGGCCGTCTGACACGGCTAGCTGAATTGCATCCGGCTTGCGTTCAAAAACGGAGTTAGCTTTCCAAATCCGCCTTTTTTGCACCCGCCTTTTAAACAGCGTTGAAGTCGCCTTCAATCAGGCTGCAACGACGGGCGATTCGGCATCTGCCACCTTTGTGCCGCGCTGAGATTTGCGGCGGCCCCAGACGGCAAGCATTGCCAGGCCCAATGACACCATCGCCCACTCAGCGGGTTCCGGCACAGGCGCTTCAAGCTGCGTGATCCTTGCATTGGAAATCATATTCATCGTGCCCAGCGAATGGCCGGTGGGCACGTTGGTGTCGAGAAATGCCCCAGGCGCCCGTTCATCGCCGTTCCCGATGAAATCTTCGACCAGCAGGCCGTCACCACTGCGGCTGCCGGCCCAGGGAATCGACACCAACAAATACCAAGAGGCTGGGTCGAACGGCGGCGCGGCCGAGCCCAATTGGAAGGTCAAGCTCGTGCCGGAGCAGACGGGTTGACTGCACGACGACTCAGGATCGACGAGGGTCTCCTCGGGCGTTCGCGCTTGAACCAGAATTGAGCCGCCGGTGCCGAGGAAGCGGGTCGCGCTCATCATTTCCCATCCGGTCACGTCATAGCTGACGATCGAGGCGAAATACTCGCCCTGCAACGGGTCGGCGTTGCTGTCGGCAACAGCCGCGTCGTACACCACCTTGCCATTGCCCCATTTGCCCTGCCATGACAATTCATAAAGAGAGGCCTGCGCCCACAGGGGCATGATCAATAGCAGGCTAACGGCGCTCTTCAGCGCCAGATGGCGACAGTGATTGGGTTTCATATGAAGCTCCCTTGAAGGTGTTGGAATCGGTTGACCGATCAAACATATGCGACGCCTTGCGTGTTTTCAACGCAGCCCCCTGGATTCGATGGGTGCAACGCGATCATCGCAAGATTTCCGTGTTGCCGAAGCGCCAGCGCTGTAGCACGGCCCACGCGCCATCGCCAGCCCTCTCGCCCAGACACAATCTGAAGCGCCGGCGAGTCAGCGTGATGACACAGTGCGTTCAAGGTGGCAGAGAGACGCGAGCCTGGATGGCCGCCAAATGAAAAACGGTAGCCATGCCGGCTGCCGTTTTGCTGATTGCCCCGCTCCGCGACGGAGCAGAGACTGTTTGAGTTCAACCTATTCAAGCTGAACACCCTCACGGGCCAAAGGGGCTGACCTTCCTGGCTTGGCTGATCATCCAGACTGACTGGTGGGCGGTGCAGGGTTCGAACCTGCGACCCCTGCCGTGTGAAGGCAGTGCTCTACCACTGAGCTAACCGCCCGAATCGAATTGGGCTCCACACTTGCTTTGGGGCACATGCACCCTTCCGCAGAGCCGCAAATTATGCCACAAGTTTTCGCCATGCAGTCTTGCCATTTGACGCTTTGTCGAGATCGTTCAACAAGGCATCGTGGGCCGCGATCTCGGCTTCGTTGGCGGCCAGCACCGGCAACACAAACAGGCTGAAGTCGATCGCTTCGATGGCTGTGTCAACCGAGCCCGATTCGGTCGCGTCGATCACCAGCGAGTTCTGCCCGCGCGTCATGCGGATGTAGACCTCGGCCAACAGGCCCGCGTCGAGCAAGGCGCCGTGCAGGCTGCGATTGGAGTTATCAACCTCGAGCCTTCGGCACAAGGCATCGAGCGAGTTGGCCTTGCCCGGGAACATCTCGCGCGCCATCAGCAAGGTGTCGGTGACCGAAGCCACCAGCGTCAGAAACTTCGGCTGGCCCAACCGGCGCAACTCTTCGTTCAGGAAGCCGATGTCGAAGCTGGCGTTATGCGCCAGGATGTCGGCGCCACTCAGATAGTCCAGCAGATCATCGGCCACGTCAGCGAACAAAGGCTTGTCGGCAAGAAACTCGTCGGTCAGCCCGTGGATCTTGATCGCGTCTTCGTGGCTGGGCCGCTGCGGGTTCAGGTAGAAATGCTTGTTCACCCCGGTCAGACGGCGGTTGACCATCTCGACACAGCCGATTTCGATGATGCGGTCACCGCCCTCGGCGCTCAGGCCGGTGGTTTCGGTGTCCAGAAAGATTTGACGCATCACAGGCTCCGCGCCACCGGCCGCTCATTGCGGCTGCGTGCCCACAGCCAGAGCGCGATGCCCGCCACGATCATCGGCAGCGACAGCCATTGCCCCTGGCTCAGGCCCAGGGCACGCAAGCCGAGGAAGCTGTCGGGCTCACGGAAGTATTCGGCGATGAAGCGGCAGATGCCATAACCGATCAGAAACACGGCGCCGACCTGCCCGGTCGCGCGCGGCTTGCGCGAGTAGAGCCACAGCACGACAAACAGCAGCAGGCCTTCCAGCGCGAACTGATAGAGCTGCGACGGGTGGCGTGGCTGCATGCTGCCCGATTGCGGAAACACCATGCCCCAGGGCAGGCTCGGGTCGCTGAAGCGGCCCCACAGCTCGCCGTTGATGAAGTTGCCAATGCGCCCGGAGGCCAAGCCCGTCGGCACGCACGGCGCGATCAGGTCCAGCACCTCGAACACCGGCCGCTTGCGGCTGCGGGCGAACAGGAACATCGCCGTCATCACGCCGAGCAGGCCGCCATGAAAGGCCATGCCGCCCTTCCAGACCGCGAAGCTCTCCAGCGGGTTGCCGGCGTAATAGCCGGGCTTGTAGAAGAGCACATAGCCCAGCCGGCCGCCGATCACGACACCCAGCACGCCGTAGAACAGCAGGTCTTCGACGTCGCGCCGAGTCCAGCCGGCTTGCACATAAGGCGTCTGCTTGGCGCGCAGCGAAGCAAGCCAAAGAAAGATGCCGAACGCGACCAGATAAGTCAGGCCGTACCAGTGAATGGCAACCGGCCCGAGCTGCAGCGCGATCGGGTTGAACTGAGGATGAACAAGCATGGGCGAATCGGGCTCCGTGGGTGGAGCAAGTCTTGGGCGAGCCGAACGATACCGCAGCCGGTCGCACGCAGCCCTTTTGCCATGCGCGCTGCATCGCCATCACTCAAGCTGCTCACCGGCTTCAAGCCTTCAAGGAAGCCCGAATGAAATCGACGAAGCGCATGACCACCGGCCCCGCATCGGCCGGCCAGACCAAGCTGGTCTCGCCATGCGGCACCTCCTTGAGGATTGATGCCGGCCAGGGCCGATAAACGACGCCGGGGCGCTGCAGGTGCGTCATCGACTTCGGCACCCACGCGATGCCCAGGCCGGCGGACACCAGGTTGACGATGGTCTGCATCTGGATCGCCTCCTGGCCGATGTGCGGCGATACGCCATGGCGGTGATAGAAGGCCAGTACTGCGTCATAAAGCGAGGGCGCCACCGCCCGCGGAAAGATGATCAGCGGCTGTGCCAGCAGTTGCGGCAAGGACAGGCGGTGGCTCGATGCCAATGGCAATGTTTCGGGCAAGGCCAGCACCAGCGGCTCGCTGCCGAGCGGCAAGCGCGCCAACGCGAGGCGCCCGCCCTCGGCATGCGGCAGCATGGTGGTCAAGCCACTGGGTGAGACGCCCGGCGCCATGCCCGGCGCATGCAGCACAAAGCCGGCATCGGCTTCGGCGCGCTCGAAGGCCTGCACCTGCACGTCGCTGGTGGCTTCGCGCAGGACCACGGTGATGCCTGGCTCGGCCTCGCGAAACCCGCGCAGCCAGGCTGGCAGCGGGCCGAAGCCGACGGTCGACACAAAGCCCACCCTCAGGCGGCCCACGGCGCCCTGCCCCGCCGCCATCGCCAACCCCGGCAAGGCGGCCGCTTGCTGCAGCAGCTGGCGCACCGGTTCGACCAGCGCCTGGCCGGCCGGCGTCAAGGCCACGCGCCGCCGGCTGCGCTCGAACAACGCCACGCCGAGCCTCGCCTCCAGTTGCTGGATCGACAGCGTCAGCGGCGGTTGCGTCATGTGCAGGCGCTCGGCCGCCTGGGTGAAATGCAGGGTCTGCGCAAGCACCAGGAACTGGCGCCACGTGCGCAGCTCGATCAGCGATGCTTTCGAGAACTCAGTGCCCTCCATCGCGGCATGAGGTGCCTGATCAGTCATTTGCCATCCATATCAATCAAGCGCTGTGGATATATTGGACGCGATGTTGCCACGGCGGGATACTTCCGTCTCGATATCAACAGCCAGCCCCCAGCTGACCGCCAGGAGACACCGATGAGCATCAACCGCCGATCAAAAAACATCACCGAGGGCGTGGCCCGCGCGCCGAACCGTTCGATGTATTACGCCCTCGGCTACGAAGAAGGCGACTTCAAGAAGCCGATGATCGGCGTGGCCAACGGCCATTCGACGATCACGCCGTGCAACTCGGGCCTGCAGAAGCTGGCTGACGCCGCCGTGGAAGGCATCGAAGCGGCAGGCGGCAATGCGCAGATCTTCGGCACGCCAACCATCAGCGACGGCATGGCGATGGGCACCGAAGGCATGAAGTACAGCCTGGTCTCGCGCGAGGTGATTGCCGATTGCATCGAGACCTGCGTCGGCGGCCAATGGATGGACGGCGTGCTCGTGGTCGGCGGCTGCGACAAGAACATGCCCGGCGGCATGATGGGCATGCTGCGCGCCAACGTGCCGGCGATCTATGTGTATGGCGGCACCATCCTGCCAGGGCGCTACAAGGGCCAGGACCTCAACATCGTCAGCGTGTTCGAGGCCGTCGGCCAGTTCAGCGCCGGCAACATGAGCGAAGAAGATTTCTGCCAGATCGAGCGCAGGGCGATTCCGGGCAGTGGCTCGTGTGGCGGCATGTACACCGCGAACACGATGAGTTCGTCGTTCGAAGCACTCGGCATGAGCCTGCCGTATTCATCGACGATGGCCAACCCGCATGAAGAAACCGCGACCGGCGCGCGTGAAGCGGCGCGGGTGCTGGTCGAAGCGGTCAAGAACGATCTGAAGCCACGCGACATCGTGACCCGCGAGTCGATCGAGAACGCAGTCGTGGTGATCATGGCCACCGGCGGCTCGACCAATGCGGTGCTGCACTTCCTCGCGATCGCCCATGCGGCTGGCGTCGAATGGAACATCGATGACTTCGAGCGCGTGCGCCGCAAGGTGCCGGTGCTGTGCGACCTGAAGCCCTCCGGCAAATACCTCGCGGTCGACCTGCACAAGGCCGGTGGCATTCCGCAAGTGATGAAGCTGCTGCTGAAGGCCGGCCTGCTGCACGGCGATTGCATCACCATCACCGGCAAGACCGTTGCTGAAAACCTGGCCGATGTGCCCGATGTGCCGCGCGCCGACCAGGACGTGATCCGCCCGATCGACCAGCCGATCTATGCCGAAGGCCACCTCGCGATCCTGAAGGGCAACCTGTCGCCCGAAGGCTGCGTCGCGAAAATCACCGGCCTGAAAAACCCGGTGATCACCGGCCCGGCGCGAGTGTTCGATGACGAACAATCGGCGCTGGCCGCGATCATGGCGCGCAAGATCGTCGCTGGCGACGTGATGGTGCTGCGTTATCTCGGACCGAAGGGCGGGCCCGGCATGCCGGAGATGCTGGCCCCGACCGGTGCGCTGATCGGGCAGGGCCTCGGCGAATCGGTTGGCCTGATCACCGACGGCCGCTTCTCCGGCGGCACCTGGGGCATGGTGGTCGGGCATGTGGCGCCCGAGGCGTATGCCGGCGGCAACATCGCGCTGGTGCATGAAGGTGACTCGATCACGATCGACGCCCACACACTGAGCCTCGAATTGCATGTCAGCGATGAAGAACTGGCGCAACGCCGTGCCACTTGGAAAGCCCCGGCCCCGCGCTACACCCGCGGCGTGATGGCCAAGTTCTTCCGCAATGCCGCCAGCGCCAGCGTGGGCGCGGTGCTCGACAAGATCGACTGAGCACAGTCGCGCAGGGCTTCCGGTGTCATTGAAAAGATGCAGCGGGCAGCATCCTCGTGATGGATTGACAGAGTGTGACGCGCAGCGCGTTGGGTCATCAGCCGCGGCGCATTCACGAGGCTAGCCGAGCCCTGGAGCAACTATCAAGGCGAACTCAAGCACCCAAGAAAAAGCGACCGCTGAAGCCGCTTTTTTCCCTCCAAACCGATTATGAAATCAAGATCCAGGCACCGAATTCTCCGTGAGCCGAACCCGGCCTTCAGCGCTTGCGCCCTCGGCGGCGGCCGCGCTCGTCCAGGCCCAGCGCACCCAGGTTGTTGGTGCGGCGCTTGGTCTTGCGCTCTTCCATCTTGTCCATTTCCACGCGCTTGGTGTAGCCGGTGGCATCAGCCCACCACCACCAGATGACCGCCGCCAGGAACGGCCACAGCACGGCCCACCACGACCAGGCCCCCACGATGCCGAAATCGGTCGCTTTCATCAGCAGCAGCAACACACCCAGAATGACGAAATACATGCAATGGCCCCAATAACAAATGTCGTGCGCGGCGATCTGCCCGGTGAGGCGCGAACCCGACTGCCGCGTTCTCTCTGTGCACGCTGCCGTCGATCAACGATGGATGTGGGCCACGGCTCCAGCGCTGGAGCAACCTTCCCTTGTCAACCCCAACTCGTAGAATGCGTTGATACTTTGGCAGTGTTGGAAATGTAATTCACCTGCTTGACACAGGCCCTGGAAAGGAACCCATGAAGTTTGCTCTTTCACTGATTGTTGCTACTGCGGCGATGGCCGCGGCACCCGCATTCGCCAACCCGGAACTGGCGCAGAAGAAGAATTGCATGGCCTGCCATGCACTCGACAAGAAAGTGGTCGGCCCCGCTTATAAAGACGTGGCCGCCAAATACGCCGGCCAGAAAGATGCTGCCGACAAGCTGGCGCAGAAAGTCATCAAGGGCGGCGCAGGTGCCTGGGGTCCGGTGCCGATGCCTGCCAACCCGCAAGTGACCGAAGCCGAGGCCAAGCAATTGGTGCAGTGGATCTTGACGATCAAGTGAACGGTCGCGGCGTCCGGCGCGAATGAAAAGGCCTCGCATCGCGAGGCCTTTTGGTTTGCTGGCGCGGCGCACTCATGCGCAACCTGGATCAATGAGCCTGGCCCAACTGCTCAAGGATCGCCGGATTCTGGTGCTCGCCCACATGGCAAGCCATATGAGCAAGCCCCAAATCCTGCTGTCGGCTTCTCCTCCTGCGCACGCTGTGCAGCTTCAGCAACTGTGTCAGTAAGCCTGACCCAGTTGCTCAAGGATCGCCGGATTCTCTAAAGTACTCGTGTCTTGGGTGACGGCTTCGTTCTTGGCGACCGAGCGCAGCAGCCGGCGCATGATCTTGCCGGAGCGGGTCTTGGGCAGGTTGTCACCGAAGCGAATGTCTTTCGGTTTGGCGATCGGGCCGATCTCCTTGCCGACCCAATCGCGCAACTGCTTGGCGATCGCCTTCGCTTCGTCGCCGGTGGGCCGTGAGCGCTTCAGCACGACGAAGGCGCAGATCGCCTCGCCGGTGGTGTCGTCAGGCCGGCCCACGACGGCAGCTTCGGCCACAAGGTCGGTACACGACACCAGCGCCGATTCGATCTCCATCGTGCCCATGCGGTGGCCCGACACGTTCAGCACGTCGTCGATGCGGCCGGTGATCGTGAAGTAGCCGGTCTTCTCGTCGCGGATGGCACCGTCGCCGGCAAGGTAGTACTGGCCTTTGAAGTCTTCCGGGTAGTAGCTCTTCTTGAAGCGCTCCGGGTCGCCGTAGATCGTGCGGATCATCGACGGCCAGGGCTTCTTGATCACGAGAATGCCGCCCTGCCCGTTCGGCACGTCCTTGCCGGTTTCATCGACCACGGCCGCCTGAATGCCGGGGAACGGCAAAGTGCACGAGCCCGGCACCAGCGGCGTGGCACCTGGCAGCGGTGTGATCACATGGCCGCCGGTCTCGGTCTGCCAGAAGGTGTCGACGATCGGGCAACGGCCGCCGCCCACATGCTGGTGGTACCACTCCCAGGCCGCCGGGTTGATCGGCTCGCCGACCGAGCCGAGGATGCGCAGGCTTTGCAGCTGATAGCTCTTCGGGTGCACCGCATCGTTGGCTTCGGCCGCCTTGATCAGCGAACGGATCGCGGTGGGCGCGGTGTAGAAGATCGTGACCTGATGGTCTTGAATCAGCTTCCAGAAGCGGCCGGCATCAGGGAAGGTCGGCACGCCTTCGAACACCACCTCGGTCGCGCCGAGCGCAAGCGGGCCGTAGGCGATGTAGGTATGGCCGGTGACCCAGCCGATGTCGGCGGTGCACCAGAACACATCGTCGGGCTTCAGGTCGAAGGTCCATTTCGTCGTGACGGCGGCATGCAGCAGATAGCCGCCGGTCGAATGCTGAACCCCCTTCGGTTTGCCGGTCGACCCGGAGGTGTAAAGCAAAAAGAGCGGATGTTCGGCACTGACCCATTCGGGCTCGCAGACCTCCGGCTGAGCCGCCGTCAACTCATGCATCCACAGGTCACGCGCCGGATTGAAGGCCACATTGCCGCCGGTGCGGCGATAGACGACCACGTTTTTGATGCTGTCGCAGCCACCGAGCGCCAGCGCCTCATCGACGATCGCCTTCAGCGGCAAGCGCTTGCCGCCACGCAGTTGTTCGTCGGCGGTGATGACCAGCACGGCACCCGCATCTTCGATGCGGTCACGCAGGCTTTGCGCTGAGAAACCACCGAATACCACCGAGTGCGTTGCGCCGATGCGCGCGCAGGCCTGCATCGCCACCACGCCTTCGATCGACATCGACATGTAGATGACGACACGGTCGCCGCGCTGAACGCCTTGCGCCTTCAGCGCATTGGCCATGCGGCAGGTCTTGGCCAGCAGTTCGCTGTAGGTGATGCGTGTGACCTGGCCGTCATCGGCTTCGAAGATGATCGCGACCTTGTCGCCCAGGCCGGCTTCGACCTGCTTGTCGAGGCAGTTGTACGAGACATTCAAGGTGCCGTCTTCGAACCACTTGAAGAACGGTGCGTTGCTGGTGTCGAGCGCCTTCGTGAAAGGCTTTTTCCAGCTGACGAACTCGCGGGCCAGGCGCGACCAATAGCCTTCGTAATCGGCTTCGGCTTCAGCGCACAGCTGGTCGTAGGCGGCGATGCCGGACACATGCGCGCCCTCCATGGCCCGTGCCGTCGGCGGATAGATCTTGGTGGCGGAATCGGTCATCTCTCTCTCCAAACCCATGTGGAATTCACTGCACGCGCACCTTAGACAGGTGCTCTTACGAACGGCTGACTCAAAGGCACTTGCTGTCGCGACCCGAAGTTTGTCATGGTGCGACACCTAAAATCGCGAACACCTGTGCAATCCCCTCAAAGACTTTGATGACCCTGCCTGCCGATCCATCACCACGCAAACTCCGCCCGCTTCCCCGCTGGATCTTCGCCAGCCGCTGGCTGCAACTTCCTCTGTACCTCGGCTTGATCGTCGCGCAGTGCGTCTACGTATTTCACTTTTGGGTCGAACTGGTCCATCTGGTCGAAGCCGCCTTCGGCAACCAGAATGCGCTGCAGGCAGTCTTTACCGCGGTCGGCGTGCATGGCACCGAAGCCCAGGGCACCCAGCTGACCGAAACCACGATCATGCTGGTCGTGCTCGGCCTGATCGACGTGGTGATGATCTCCAACCTGTTGATCATGGTGATCGTCGGCGGCTATGCCACCTTCGTCTCGCGCATGGACCTCGACGGCCACCCCGATCAGCCGGAATGGCTGAGCCATGTCAATGCCTCGGTGCTGAAGGTCAAGCTGGCCACCGCGATCATCGGCATCTCGTCGATCCACTTGCTGAAGACCTTCATCAACGCGGGCGCGCTGACTGACCGTGTGCTGATCGCGCAGACCGTCATCCACGTCGCGTTCCTGTTTTCGGCACTGGCCATTGCGTGGACCGACCGCATCCTCAGTCCGCCGGCTTCGGGCGATCACTGAGCAAGAGGGCTCAGTTGCTGGCGCCTTCGGGCTGCGCCGCGCCGTTCGGCCACCACAAGAATCGCGGTGCCCAGTAGGCCCGCGATCACCGAGCCCCCAAGCACACCGATCTTGACCTGCGTATCGAAGGCCGGCCCGTGGCCCTCGAAGGCCAGGCCACCGATGAACAAGCTCATTGTGAAGCCGACACCGCACAGCACGCACACGCCGAAGAACTGAGCGCGATTCGCGCCCGTCGGCAGCTCGCTGTGGCCGATCACCGTCAGCAGCCAGGACGATCCGAACACCCCCACTGCCTTGCCCAGCACCAGCCCGGCTGCAATGCCCAGCGGCACGGTTTGCGTCAAGGTCGCGACATTCACGCCTTGCAGCGACACCCCCGCGTTGGCAAAGGCAAACACCGGCAGCACGACGAACGCAACCCACGGGTGCAGCGCATGCTCGGCGCTTTCCAGCGGTGAATGGCCGTCGTCGCCTCGAAGCGGTATTGCCAGCGCCGTGGCCACGCCGGCCAAGGTGGCGTGGATGCCCGACTTCAACACGCACAACCAGACGATCAGGCCGACGAACAGATAAGGCAGCACGCTCATCACGCGTGCACGATTGAGCGCGAACAGCACGGCGCAGCCCGCCATCGCCGCGGCCAGCATCGGCAACGACAGATGGGCGGTGTAGAAGAAGGCGATCACGACGATCGCGCCCAGGTCATCGATGATCGCGACCGCCGTCAGAAAGACTTTCAGCGAGGTCGGCACGCGCGAGCCCAGCAGCAACACGATGCCCAGCGCAAAGGCGATGTCGGTGGCAGCGGGAATCGCCCAGCCGCGCAGCGCTGTTGCATCACCCTGGTTGATGGAAGCGTAGATCAGCGCCGGCACCGCCATGCCGCCCAGGGCAGCAACCACCGGCAGTAGCGCCTGACGTCGGCTGGACAACTCGCCGACCAGCAGCTCACGCTTGATTTCCAGGCCAACGAGAAAGAAGAACACCGCCATCCACAGGTCATTGACCCACACGACGAGCGGCTTGGCCAACACGAATGCGCCATCGCCGATGCGCACTTCACCGGGGATCTGCCGAAACGCTTCATAACTCGCGCCCCACGGTGAGTTGCTCAGCACCAAAGCCGCCAATGCGGCAATTGCCAGCACGATCCCACCAGCCGACTCCGCGCCCAAGAAGCGACGAAACGCTGCACTGATCAAATTCATCCCCTTGAGTAAACTGGCGGCCCCATTGCCGCGCCCACTTTTACGCGGCGCCCCACCCGAGATGCAGCCATGACCATCATCCGCCACGCCGACCTCGTCGAGAGCGTCGCCGCAGCCTTGCAGTACATCAGCTACTACCACCCTGCCGACTATATTGCCCATCTGTCCCGGGCTTACACCCTAGAACAGAGCGCAGCTGCCAAAGACGCGATCGCGCAGATCCTGACCAATTCGAAGATGTGTGCCGAAGGCCGGCGCCCGATCTGCCAGGACACCGGCATCGTCAACGTCTTCATGAAGATCGGCATGGACGTGCGCTTCGAAGGCTTCCCCGCAGGCATCGAAGAGGCCGTCAATGAAGGGGTACGCCGCGGCTACCTCGACCCCGAGAACAAGCTGCGCGCCAGCATCGTGGCCGACCCGCACTTCGAGCGCAAGAACACCAAAGACAACACGCCGGCGGTGATCCACATGACGCTGGTGCCTGGCAACACGGTCGACATCCAGATCGCGGCCAAAGGCGGCGGCAGCGAGAACAAGAGCAAGTTCGTGATGATGAATCCGAGCGACAGCCTGGTCGACTGGGTGCTGAAGACGGTGCCGACGATGGGTGCCGGCTGGTGCCCGCCCGGCATGCTGGGCATCGGCATCGGCGGCACGGCCGAGAAGGCGATGCTGCTGGCCAAAGAGTCGCTGATGCAGGACATCGACATGTACGAGCTGAAGGCGCGCGGCCCGCAAAACAAGATCGAGGAACTGCGCATCGAGCTGTGCGACAAGATCAATGCGCTGGGCATCGGAGCGCAGGGCCTGGGCGGCCTGACGACCGTGCTCGACGTGAAGATCGCCACCTACCCGACCCATGCCGCCAGCAAGCCGGTGGCGATGATTCCTAACTGCGCAGCGACGCGCCATGCACACTTCGTTCTCGATGGTTCCGGCCCCGCCTACCTGGAGCCACCAAGCCTCGACCTGTGGCCCGACGTCAAGTGGGCACCCGACTACAACAAGAGCAAGCGCGTCAACCTCGACACGCTGACACGCGAGGAAGTAGCGAGCTGGAAGCCCGGCGACACGCTGCTGCTGAACGGCAAGATGCTGACCGGGCGCGACGCCGCGCACAAGCGCATCCAGGACATGCTCGCCAAGGGCGAGAAGCTGCCGGTGGACTTCACCAACCGGGTGATTTATTACGTCGGCCCGGTCGATCCAGTGCGCGATGAAGTGGTCGGCCCGGCCGGCCCGACGACGGCCACGCGCATGGACAAGTTCACCGAGATGATGCTGGCCGAAACCGGGCTGATCGGCATGATCGGCAAGGCCGAGCGCGGCCCGGCTGGCATCGAGGCCATCAAGAAGCACAAGTCGGCTTACCTGATGGCGGTGGGGGGTGCGGCTTACCTGGTTTCAAAGGCAATCAACAAGGCCGAGGTGGTGGGCTTCGCCGACCTCGGCATGGAAGCGATCTACGAATTCGAGATCCAGGAAATGCCGGTCACCGTGGCGGTCGATTCCGAAGGCACGTCGGTGCATAACACCGGCCCGAAGGAATGGCAGGCGAAGATCGGCAAGATTCCGGTCGCCGTGGCCTGATCGGGCACATGTCGTCAGAGCGGCGGCGCGCTCATCATCGAGCGCGCCGCAAGTCCCTCAGCCCATCACCACGCATAGCCTGCCTTCAAGTAGTAGTAGCGGCCATTGAAGCCGAACGGCGAGAAGTTGCTGTACTTGAAGATGCCGTTGGTGTTGAGGTTGCCAGCCGAAGTCACCTCATCCGGGTAGCGGTTGTTGAGGTTGTCGATGCCGGCGCTAAAGGTCCAGCGCTCGACCTTCACCTGGCCCGACACATCGAGCACCCAGGCCGCGTCATAGGTCTGGCTGAGCGCAGCATTGTTCTGCGGCGCAACGAAGCTGCCATAGCGCGTGGCACCCGCGCGCAAGTTCCAGCGGCCCAGCGTGTGGTCGGCGCTCAGCGCCAGTTTGCTTTCGGGTGAGGCCACGGTCGCACGGCCGAGCGTCTGCGCATCGATCAAAGTCAAGCCATGGGCCGTCAGCAAAGCCGGGTTGGCGGCCACGCCGCGAATCGTGTTGCGGTTGTGGTTGTAGGCCGCGGTGAATTCGCTGCGCCCGGCACTGCCGGCGTCCAGGCGGTAAGTCGCAACCACATCGATGCCGCGCGTGCGCGTGTCGACGCCATTGGTGAAGTAGCGCGCAGCACTGGCCAGCACGCCGCTGGCTACGAGTTGATCTCGCAGCGCCGCCGGCAACACAAGGTTGCTGGAGAACAGCACCCGGTCGTCGATGTCGATCTGATACGCATCGGCCGTCACGCTCAGGCGCCTGATCGGCTGCAGCAGCAGGCCCAGGCTCAGGTTGCGTGATTTCTCGGCTTTCAGCGGCGTGGCGCCCAAGGCATGCGCTGCGGCCGAGCCGACTGCGAAAGTGCCGGTTTCCAGCGGTTGGCTGACGCCATCAACCACGATGAAGTTGGTCGTCGTGATCGTGTAGTGCTGCTGCGCCAGCGAAGGCGCGCGAAAGCCGGTCGATGCGGTCGCACGGAAGGCCACGGCATCGGTCGCCGAAAATCGGCCCGACAGCTTGGCCGAGGTCGCGTTGCCGAAGTCGCTGTCATGCTCACGGCGCACTGCGAGGCCGCCGCTCAGGCGTTTGCTGAACTCGGTTTCGATATCGATGTAGAGCGCCTGGCTGCGGCGGCTGTTCGAGCCGGCATTCTGCGGCCGAAAGCCCGTAAAACCTTGCGCGCCGCTACCGCTGTACGAGCCCTGTTCGCCGGCTTCGATGTCGTATTGATCGCGTCGCAGTTCCGCGCCGACGGCCAGCGTCACCGGGTTGGCCAGGCCCCAATCCAGATCGCGCACGACATCGAGGTTGACCACGGTCTGCGCGTTCTTCAATGCCCCGGCGCTGAAAGCCGTCGGGCTGGCTGCGCCGAGCGACAGGTTCGCGGTGTTCTCAATATCGAGGTCGAAATCATTGCTGCCGTGGTTCACGCTCAGATCCCAGCGCCAGCCGATGGGGTCGCCACCGCGCAGGCCGACGACAATCGATTGGTCGGTGCTGTGGCTGTCTTGCAGCGGCAGGAAGCCTTCGGGATACAAAGGGCTGCGCAGCTCGCGAAGGGGCGGCGGGGTCGGAACCGGATTGGGAAGCGGCAGATACGCCGTACGCCAGGTGGCAGCCGCCGAGGTGTGACGTCGCGAATAACTGCCGACAGCGTAGAGTTCAATTTGTTCGGTCAGCGCAAGCTGGCTGTTCACCAGCAAGGATTGCTGCTCCGAATCCGGATCGCCCATGCGCTGGTTGACTTGGCCATACCGTGGCTCGTCGGCATCACGGAAGTCGGCGCCGGCACGGTTCGTATGGTTCTGGTGACGCTGCTCCAGCGCCAGGCGAACGAAACCGCCCTCGCCCAGCGCAAAGCCGGTATTCCCCGCCGCTGTGTATTGCTGGCCATCGCCCCGGTCGTATTGGCCGAAGTCGACATGCGCCGAGCCGCCCGGGGCGTTCTTCTTCAGGATGAAGTTGACGACGCCGGCGATCGCATCCGAGCCGTATTGCGCGGCTGCGCCGTCACGCAACACCTCCACATGGTCGATCGCATCGACTGGAATCGCGTTCAGGTCGACCGGCGCCGAGCCGCGGCCCGACGATCCATTGACGTTGACCACCGCGGTGCTGTGGCGGCGCTTGCCATTCACCAGCACCAGCGTCTGGTCGGGCGACAGGCCGCGCAGTTGCGCCGGGCGAACGGCATCGGAGGCATCGGCTACCGAAGGCCGCGGGAAGTTCATCGACGGCACCAGGCGGCTCAGCACCGTGGCGAGCTCGGTCGAGCCGGTGCTCGTCAAATCTTTCTCGGTCAGGATGTCGATCGGCGACTCGGAGGCCGCGACGGTGCGGCGGCTGCTGCGCGTTCCGGTGACGACCACGGCCCCTAACTGTTCGGGGGATTGAGCCGAAAGGGCCGCGGGGGTCGCAGTGTCTTGCTGGGCCGAGGCGGTGAAAGGGAGGGCGAAGGTGGCAGCAACGGCCAGGCAGAGCGCCCGCGGCGTGTGGCCGGCGAGCAAGGGGAAAAAGTTCACGAAGGGCATCCTGTGTCCGGTTGCAATGCGCGGGTACGCCGCGGCTGCGCAGTGTCAGCGGCCTCCCCTGCGAAGTTCAACGAAGTTCTCGCTTCATGCATATGCGCTGGGCGCTGCACCGCAGTGCCGAAAAGTGCTTGCGCGACGGCATCGGCAATTCCCCTGGCGCCGAGTTTTGCCGCTCGATATGAGCTTGACCAACCCACGTCAACGCTTGCAGCGGCACCCTGTCTCTGTGACATTAGCCTGGGACGTTCGAGCCTCTGTTCTGAAACAAGGGGCGAGGCCGATGACCTTGAGCCGGCGACTCGCGAAGGCTGAGACAGCCAGACGGGCCGTCAATTTTCAGGAGTGGCGCTGATGCAATTGTTGGATGCTGATATTGGCAAGGCCAATGCACTGGTCATTGACGGAAACGCCGGTTCACGCAGCGCGCTGGTCAACATGCTGCGTGAATTCGGTATCGCTAACGTCGCCCAAGCACGGCGTGCCCAGGAGGCGCGGCGCATCCTGGAAAGCCAGCACTTTGACATCGTGCTGTGCGAATACCACTTCGAAGGTGAAGCCGTCAGCGGTCAGGATTTGATGGACGACCTGCGGCTGGCGCAGTTGCTGCCGCTGTCTACCGTGGTCGTGATGATCTCCAGCGAAGCCGGCTATGCGAAGGTGGCCGAAGCCGCGGAAGCCGCGCTCGACGCCTACCTCGTCAAACCCCACACCCAAGATGCACTGCGCGAGCGCCTGCTGCAGGCGCGGCAACGCAAGAAATCGCTGCAAGGCATCATCGATCTGGTCGAGAAAGGCGAGCACATCGAAGCCGCCGAGACCTGCCAGGTTCGCTTCAAGACGCGCGGGCCGTCATGGGTGCAGGCCGCGCGCATCGGCGCCGAGCTGTGGCTTCGACTGGGCAAGCCGCATGCGGCGCAGGAGATGTTCGATGCCATCCTCGCGGTCGGTGCGGTGCCCTGGGCCCGGCTCGGCGTCGCGCGATCTCAGTACGACGCCGGTTCCGGCGTGCAGGCTCGGCGCACGCTGGAAAGCTTGCTGAACGAACAACCCAGCTACGCCGATGCGTATGACGTGATGGGCCGGGTGCTGCTGGACCAGGGCCAGCCCGAGATGGCGCTGGATGCGCTGCGGCGGGCCACCGAATTGACACCGGGCAGCGTGGCGCGCATGGTCAAACACGGCCTGCTGGCCTTTTATTACGGTGACCCGAAAGAGGCGGCCGAGGTGCTGTCGAAGGCGGCGCGGCTGGGCCTGAACTCGCGGGTGTTCGACTTCCAGGGCCTGGTGCTGCTGGCCGCGGTGCAGTTCGACCTGAACGACAAGCGCGGCCTGCACATGTCATTGAACAGCATGACAGCCGCGCGGGAGCCTCTGCAGCAAAGCGCCCGGCTGCGCCGGTTTGAAGCGGTGATCGCCTCGTTGACCGCGTTGATCGACCGCAAGGTGGCCGATGCGATCCGCATCGCGCGCGAGCTGATCGCCGAGGTGACCGCACCGAACTTCGAATTCGAAGCCGCCTGCAACCTGCTCGCGCTGCTGGCACGCATCAGCAAACATGAACTGCAGCTCGAAGGCCTCGACCACAACATCGGCGTGATCGCCAGCCGCTTCGCGGTGTCGCGCACCACCTGCGAACTGCTGGTCAAGGCCTCGCGCTCACAGGCTCCGTTTGAAAACATCATCAACACCGCCTATGCAAACATCTGCACGCAGGCTGAAGAGGCGGTATCGCAATCGGTCTCGGGCAAGCCAAGCGAGGCCGTACGCCTGCTGCTGACGCACGCCGAACAATCATTCAATGCGAAGCTGATCGACCTGGCGCTGCACACCATCGAACGTCACCACGCCCAGCTCGATGACGCTGCAACAATGAGCGCCCAGGCCCAGTCACTGCATAAGCTCTACCGGGGCTACGGCACGCAGGTTCATTTGAGCCGGGCCAACGAGCCTCGCACGATGACGGCGGCCGGCAAGCCCGAGTCGCCGAAGTAAGGCCAGCCCGGCACGCCAGGCCCATCAGGCAAGCTGCCTCGCGAGCGGCTCTCCTCACGCTTCGAGGCTCAACGCACGTGCACAAGCGACGCAGCCAGCGGCGCCTGAACATGCCGCAGCACCCGCTGCGGGTACGGGATCTCGATGCCATCGGCCTTCAGCACGTCCAGCACCGCGAGGTTGACGTCGGACTTGACCGGGCCCTGCCCGTTCTCCGGATCGCGAATCCAGAACTGCAGCGTGAGCTCGATGCCATCGGGCAGGAAGGCCGACAACTGCACCGCCGGGCCCGGGTCTTCGATCACGCGGGCCACACTTTGAATCGCCGCCACCAGCTTGGGCTGCAGCGCGCGGATGTCGGTGCCGTGGGCCACATGCACCAGGCTGCTGATCAGCACGCGCGGGTCGGCCAGCGATGAGTTCTCGACTCGCTGCGTGATCAGCATCTCGTTGGGCACGATCGCTTCGCGGCCGTTGAGGGCTCGGATCACGGTGTAGCGGGTGCGGATGTCGGTGATGCGGCCTTCGAAGGTATCGACCCGAACCATGTCGCCAATGCGCAGTGAGCGCTCGGCGAGGATCACGAAACCGCTGACGTAGTTGGCCGCGATCTTCTGCAAGCCGAAACCCAGGCCCACGCCAAGTGCACCGCCGAGCACGCTGAGCGCGGTCAGATCGATGCCCACCGCCGCCAGTGCGACGATCAGGCCGATGAACATCAGCACCGCGCGCACGATGTTCGACACCATCTTGCGCATCGACAGATCATCGCCCGTGCCGCGAATGATCTTGCGCTCCAGTGCCGCCGAAACCCACAGCGCCAGCACCATCACGATCGCGGCGGTCAGCGAGCCTTCGATCAGGTTGCGCAGCGAAATCTGCGAACTGCCGATCTTCCAGCGCACCTCGTCCAACTGCTCCAGCACCGCGGGCAACAAGCCGGTGATCCACAGCGCGACACCGATCCAGGCCAGCCACGACAAGGTGCGCTCGGTAGCGCGCATCCAGGGGTTGTGGGGAAAGGCCGCCGACAGCACGCGCACCATCAGGCGGATCAACACCAATGACACCAGGATCGGAATCGCGAGCTTGAACACCGCGACCTTGCCCACGCTGACCAGCAACTGCCGTGCACCCAGCGCCAGCAGCAAAGCCAGCACCGGAAACATCACCCCGTCGCCCACGCTATTGCCGAACAGCACCGAGCCTTGCAGCTTCATCAGCCGACGCACCAGTGCGCAGACCAGCCACGACAGCCCGAGGCAGGCCAGCAGCACTGCGCCTTCGGTGGCAGCGCGTGCACCCGTGAGGTTATGAAATAGGTCTTGCAGCTCCGGCAGGTTCGGCATCAGGTCCATGGCGTGTTTTTCTTATCGTTGACAAACGTCGGCACCCAGCGAGGCGTGATCGCAAGGCTGCAGGTCCAATGAGTGGCGTTCAATCGCGGGGCCTGACGTACACGGCATGCCGAGTTGCAGACTGCCGTTCAACGCTCTCGCCATGCGGCGTCAAGGCTGCGCCAATACCCGCAGATGCGCGACCACGCTGCGCGCCAGCGCCCCGAGCGCATAACCGCCTTCCAGGCAGGACACGATGCGCCGGTTCGCATGGCGCTCAGCGACGTCCTTGATGCGGCGTGTGATCCATTCATAGTCAGCTTCCACCAAGCCCAGCTGAGCCAGCTGATCTTCATGGTGGGCATCGAAGCCTGCCGAGATGAAAATCATCTGCGGCGAAAATGCATCCAGCCGCGGCAGCCACTTTTCATCGATCAGCTCACGCACTTGCGGCCCGCGTGCATAAGGCGGCACAGGCACATTCAACAGGTTGTCGCCCAACGGCTCGGTGCCGCTGTACGGGTACAGCGGATGCTGAAAAAAACTGACCATCAGGATGCGCTCATCGCCGGCCACGATGTCTTCAGTCCCGTTGCCATGGTGCACATCGAAATCGATGATCGCCACGCGCTGCAGGCCGCGCGCATCCAGTGCGTGGCGGGCCGCGATCGCCACATTGTTGAAAAAGCAAAAGCCCATCGCGGCATCGCGTGTCGCATGGTGGCCCGGCGGGCGCACGGCACAAAAAGCGTTATTGACCTCGCCATCGATTACCGCATCGGTGGCGGCCACCGCCGCGCCAGCCGCGCGCTGCACCGCCTGCCAGGTGCCGGGGCTGGCGGTGGTATCGGGGTCCAGCGCACGAGATCGGCCACTGTCTTGAACCTGTTGAAGCACATCTTGCAGTTCGGCGACATAACCGGCTTGATGCGCGCCAGCCACATCACGCAAGTCAACCCGCGGCGCTTCGCGGTGCTGCAGATCGAGGCCGCTGCGCGACACCAGCTCGTCGATCGCCTCCAGGCGTTGCGGGCACTCGGGGTGGCCCGGGCCCATGTCATGGGCTCGGCAATCGGGATGACTGAAGTAAGCGGTGCTCATGCGTCTGCGAAATCTTTCAGGTTTGGGTTATCGTGGCCCATATGAGTCAAGCCTTAGCACCCCAACTGGATCGATTGATCGATCAGATTAGCACGATCATCGTCGGCAAGCGGCCCCAGATCCGCGACTGCGTTGCCTGCCTTCTGGCAGGCGGCCACCTGCTGATCGAAGACGTTCCCGGCGTGGGTAAAACCACGCTTGCCCATGCACTTTCTGTGTCACTCGGCCTCAGGTTCTCACGCACGCAGTTCACTGCCGACCTGATGCCCTCCGACCTGATCGGTGTCAGCGTCTATGAGCGCAGCCGCGAAGCCTTCGTGTTCCACCCCGGCCCGGTCTTCACGCAAGTGCTGCTGGCCGATGAGATCAACCGCGCCGGCCCGAAGACGCAAAGCGCCTTGCTCGAAGCGATGGAAGAACACCAGGTCAGCGTCGAAGGTGAAACCCGTGCGCTGCCGCGCCCCTTCTTTGTGATCGCCACACAAAACCCGACCGACCAGCTCGGCACCTACCCCTTGCCCGAGTCTCAGCTCGATCGCTTCCTGATGTGCCTGACGATCGGCTATCCCGACAAGGCCAGCGAGCGTGCCCTGCTCTCCGGCATCGACCGGCGCGAAGCCATCCAGTCCCTGGGTGCGGTGATGACACCCGAAGAGCTGATCGCTGCGCAGCAAGTCGTGCTGAAGGTACATGCCTCCGATGCCTTGCTCGATTACCTGCAGGCACTGATCGCAGCCACGCGCAGCGGCGCGTGGTTCGTCGATGGCCTGAGCCCGCGTGCCGGCATTGCCGTGCTGCGCGCGGCCAAGGCGCATGCGCTGCTCGACCAGCGCGACTATGTCGCTCCTGATGACATCCAGGCGATCCTGCCGCAAACGGTGGCGCATCGGCTGGTGCCGGCTGCGGGCGCTGGGCGAGGTGCGCGCGAACAAGTGCGCGCCATGATCGAAGCGACTCCCTTACCTTGAACCCGAGGCATCCCGATCGGTATTCACTGATCAGGATGCGTGCGCTGCCTACAGCCCACTGCTGCTTGACGCTGTTGCGTCCAGCAGCGGTGATGGCTTCCTGTCTCTGACCCTTCGTCACTCCAACGCATGCATAAGTTATTCAAACCCTTCTCGCGGCCGGAACTTCCGATTCCTCCATGTCGTCACCCCACGCCCCTGCTTCCGCCAAACCACCCGCCTCCGCTTCACGCGGGCGCGACCTGATCTCCGGACCCGTTCCGATGACCTTGGTGCTGTTCACCTTGCCTGCGCTGGCCAGCAATGTGTTGCAGTCCCTGAACGGCGTCGTCAATGCCGCATGGATCGGCCACTATCTCGGCGAAGCAGCGCTCACGGCGTCCTCCAACGTCAACATGCTGCTGTTCTTCTTGCTGGCCATCGCGTTCGGCATGAGTTTAGCCAACACCATTCTGGTCGGCCAGGCGATGGGCGCGAAAGACCCGCGCCGGGCCAAGCGCACGGTCGGCACCAGCCTCACCTTCTTCTCGGCGCTGTCGGTTCTGATGGCCTTGATCGGCTTCATCGAAACACCCGACATCCTGAGCGCGATGCACACGCCCGGCGAAGCCCAACCCCTGGCCATTGCCTATCTGCATGTGATCTTCATCGCCTTGCCGTTCATGTACCTCTACAACTTCCTGATGATGGCGTTGCGCGGTGCGGGCGATGCGAGAACGCCGCTCTTGTTCATGACACTGTCAGTCGGCCTCGATATCGCACTGAACCCGCTGTTCATCTTCGGTTGGGGCCCGGTGCCGGCGATGGGCATTGCCGGTTCGGCACTGGCGACCTTGATTGCACAAGTCACCAGCCTGGCTGCGTTGATCGTCAATCTGTACACCAGCAAACATGTTCTGAGCATCCGCCGCCATGAACTCCGCTACTTCCGCATCGACCTGGCGATCCTGAAAGCACTGGTGCTCAAAGGCATTCCGATGGGGTTGCAGATGATGGTGATTGCCTCGTCGTCGCTGGTGATGATCGCCTTGGTCAACCCCTACGGCTCCGAGGTCACGGCCGCCTACGGCGCCGCCTCGCAGCTCTGGACTTACCTGCAGATGCCGGCCTTGGCGATCGGTGCCAGCGTGTCGGCCATGGTGGCGCAAGGCATCGGCGCGGGCCGCTTGGACCGCGTGAATGAAGTCAACCGCGTTGGTGTGGTTTTCAGCGTGGTCTCCACC